>CAUONQ010000177.1:0-3848 GCA_963456995.1 uncultured Campylobacter sp.
CCCGGGGGCTTGAGCGTCTTGGAGGCCTCGTTTTTGGCGTTCGTGCTGGCGTGCGTATCTATTAAAATCGGAGCTATCTTATGAGCTGTTCGCTTAAGGCACTAGGTTTAAGCGCTAAAAACGGCGAGAGAGAAATTTTTCGCGGCGTAAATTTAAGCGTAGGGCATAAGGAAAAAGTGGCGATCTTGGGCGCAAATGGGCAGGGCAAGACGAGCCTGCTTCAAATCTTAGGTGGTCTAAGGCAATGGGGCGAGGGCGAGATTGAGCTTTTCGGCGAGAAGCTTGAGTGTGCGGAGAATTTTGTAAAATTTCGCCACGAGATCGGGTTTTTGTTTCAAAATAGCGACGATCAATTCTTATGCGCGAGCGTGTTTGAGGACGTCGCATTTAGCCTGCGTGCACAAAATGAGCGGCTAAAACGAGCACAAAATGCGGAGCAAAGACGTGGAATTTTTTCTAAATTTTTTGGTCGTAATGCGCAAATTTTAAGGCAGGGCAGCGAAAACGACCATCTAAAAAAGCTTGAAATTTTAAGCGAAGAGAAGATCGAGCGCAAGGTGCTGGAGACGCTGCGACGTTTAGGTATTGAGCATCTACGCGAGCGGGTGCCCTTTCATCTAAGCGGTGGCGAGAAAAAGTTGGTGGCGCTTGCAGGCGCGTTGGTGTGCGAACCTAGGATACTACTGCTGGACGAGCCTACGACGGCGCTTGATGAGGCGATGCAGGAGCGCGTGGCGGGGATTTTGGCGGAGCTTGACGTAAGCGAGATCATCGTCTCGCACGATAAAAACTTCATCGATAAAATCGCGGATAAAATTTATTATTTAAAATCTGACGGCTTGTATGAAAGCCCATGATAAAAATCATAGATAAATTTATCGTTTAAAATCAAGAGGCTTGTATAAGTCCATAATGGCGACCCTTGCGGGATTTGAACCACGCGTTTTCGCACTGAGAATGCAACGTCCTGAGCCACTAGACGAAAAGGTCAAGAAGCCGCATTATAGCGACAAAAACAAAATTTTAGATAAAATGCCGGCGGCAGTGCAAGCATAAATCGCTTGGAATTTTAAAAGCCGGCACGGCATAGAGAAAATTTACGACGTAAAATTTTATGATTTGGCTGAAATTTTATATGCAAGACGGAGCCTAGCCGATCTTTTCCATCGCCTTGTTTTTAAACGCTACGGGATTAGCGATAAATTGGAAGCTAACCGCGGTGCCGCCGGTGCCCCGCACCACTATGGTGCCGAATTTTAAAATTCGTCCCAAGATACTCTGCATTACGGATATGCTTTCGATTTTTTCATATTTCAGCTCCACCGTTTCGCGACTAATAAGACCCTTTTTGCCGATTATACGCTGATTTGTGATAGCAAGCTCGTTTGTTTTTAAAACAATAAACCCATGAATTAGCGCCGCTATAAAACCGCCAAAGCATATGAATGAAAGTCTATCGTCTTTATTTATGATTCCAATTATCGCGGGAATCAATATGATGATAGCGGAGATGAAAACCGCCCGGTGAATTTTGGCTTTAGCAATCACATTTTCGCCATTTAGAAGGTTAGACTCTACGTAACCCATAAATACCCTTTAAAAGAATTTTAGGCTTGAATTATATCCCCGCCCCATTAATCTTGACTTAAATTTTATGCGACGACGGCTCATATAATGGCGGATTGGACGATCGAAATTTGCGCGTAAATTTAGATTAAATTTTACTTTGTCAGCCGCTAAATTCAGTGCAAATTTATGGCTAAATTCTACGAACAAGGCTTTTAAAATTTTAAATTTAGCGCAGCGAAACTACCCCGCTCGTAGCCTGGCTATTGCCCTATACTGCGTAAATTTTATCAAAACACTAAGGCTTAGTGAAGCTCGCGGGGTAAATTTATAAATGCGCTAAATTTTATAGCCGTGCAATACGTTTTAAATTTTTAGCGCGCGATATGCAAACTCGCTACGGTTGAAGCTCTTCCTTGTGAATATAAAATTTGTTAGCGCAAAGTGCGAAAATCGGCTAGCGTGCGCAACGGTGCGAAATTAAAATTTAAGCTTGCTAGCCTAAATTTGAAATTTTACAGCTGCCCGTTCTAAAATCCGAGCGCTTTTTGAATCGCAAGCGTCTGCGCTACAACTCGCTCTAGCTGCTGCAAATTTAGCATATTCGGCCCATCCGAAAGCGCTTGAGCGGGATCAGGGTGCGTTTCGTAAAAAAAGCCGTCCACGCCCACAGCCGCCGCCGCGCGCGCGAGGTACGGCACAAAGCGTGAGTCGCCGCCGCTCGTAGCGCCGATACTAGGCATCTGCATGCTGTGCGTCGCGTCGAAAATGACCGGTGCAAACTCGCGCATAATCGGCAGCGAGCGCATATCGACGATCAAATTTCCGTAGCCGAAGGTACTGCCGCGCTCGGTGAGCCAAACGCCGTAACGGCGCGCCAGATCGTGCATCCCTTCGCCGCTTGGCTGCGGGGCGTTTTGAGTAGAATTTACGGCATTCGAAGCATCGCAAGCATAGGTGGAATTTTGCGCATCCAATCGTGCACCGCAATAATTTCGCGCGCCTAGCACTGAAGAACCGCTATCCGCACCGCCTCGGGCGCCGCTTTGCGGAGTATAAGCCCGCGCGCTGCGGGTTTGCAGCACCTTTTCGACGCTGTGTTTCATTGCCTGCGGCGATAAAAACTGACCTTTTTTGATATTTATTACCGCCTGTGTATTGGCTGCGGCGACGAGCAGGTCGGTTTGGCGGCACAAAAACGCGGGTATTTGCAGCACGTCGGCGACGCGCGCGACGGGCTCTGCCTGGTAGCTTTCGTGGATGTCGGTTAAAATTTTATAGCCGAACTTTTTCTTTACTTCTGCTAAAATTTCACAGCCGCGCTCAAGTCCTGGGCCGCGGAAGCTTGAGATGCTGGTGCGGTTGGCTTTATCGAAGCTGCTTTTGAAGTAAAATTCCACCCCGCTCATTTCGTTAAATTTGCGCAAACTTTCCGCGACTTTCATTATCAGCTCGCGGCTTTCGATCACGCAGGGTCCTGCGATCAGTATCATGAAATATCCTTTTTTAAAATTTGCGCGATTTTAGCGAAATTTTACTAACTCTTAATAGGGCTTGCCGAAAAATTTCTCGTAATGTTCGTAAAAGCGCTTGTAGTAGGGGTTTGAGTAGCGTTTGCGCATGCCGTAGTTGTAGCACTCGATCGTGTCTTTGATATTTTTGTCTTTGGCGTTCCAACATTTGCGCAGGATTTTAGCGCATTTGGTGAGGTTATACATTGGGTTGAATATATAATCTATCTCATTTTGGCTGAAATTTACGGCGTTTAGCTGCCCGAGCCCCACATCGATGCTAAAGCCGTCCTCGTAAAGGTACTTGGCGATCTGCACGGCGTAAATTTCGTTTGCCGGTATGATCGTAACGACCCATTTGCTGGAATTTAGGCTGTAGTTACTCGTCTTGATGCGGATATTTTGATTGCGCAGGCTTGCGAAATAATCGGCGTTTGCTTTGTTTGTCAAAAAGGAGATCGTGTAGGGCTCGAAGTCGCTTTCGATTTTGACGATGGTGTATAAAATTTCAGGCTTTACCCCTTCGTTTTGCGCTACTGCGGCGATGGCGTTTACGATCTCGTTCGGCGAGTAAGCGGGGGCTTGAAGCGCTAAAAACAGGGCGAAAACCAACTTTTTCATCTAAATTTACCGAGCCTTTGATAAAATTTTATGTCGCAAGTATAGCACAATTTCAGTCTTTTCATCATTGTTTAAGTGAAAATTAATCGTATTGGATATATAATCACATTTCTTTTTTAAACCCAAACGGTCGCTTAGCTCAGCTGGTAG
>CAUONQ010000178.1:0-3839 GCA_963456995.1 uncultured Campylobacter sp.
TAAATTTGAGCGGAGCGATTTGGAATTTAGGATTTTAAAATCGCGAGTTAAATTTAAACGCCGGGCTCGTCTTCGTTGGCTTACGGGCGCTTGCGTTCGGCTCATTTTTGGGTTTGCCCGCACTTGTACGCGCGATCATTGCGCCGCTTTGCTACGCGTAAATTTTACGGCTACTACTCGCGCGATCATTATGCTGCTTTGCTACAACTTGTCATAAATTTTCATAGCTATTACTCGCACATGGATAAATTTAAAATTTAATCGCCCGCATCCTCTTTGTCGTTTTTTAGAATTTCTATGTTTGCGCGCTCATTCGCGCCTTTTAAGCTTATAGTTTTTTTGAGCGCGGATTTAAGGGGGCTTTTGTCTCTTTTGATTTCATCATCTTATAGCGCCTCTTTCTTATCTCTGCTTCGATAAATTTTATATCTTGCTGCGCGTATGGGAATGAGAGCATAAAATTTTTGCCGCTTTGCCCGTCTTTTATTTTTAAAATCGGCATCTCGCCCTTCATCCCTTTTTCCATAAGGGCATTTTCTATATCGATCTTTGTGCTAAATTTAAACGGCAAACATTCCCATTCTCTCCTTATACTGCGGCTGTCTATGATGACCCCTTTTTCAGTTAATAGCCATAGCGATATAAGTATCAAAACAATGCCCATTGCGATCACGAGCGCGGTCTCGTCGCCACTTCTGTGCAAGAAGCCGTCTATACATAAAGGGTCGTTTGCGTCAAAGCATGTAACTTTACCTTTACCTTTTATCCTCTTTATCCAGGGCTCGTCAAACGCCACTATCGACCCCCAAGATAAAAGGAATATGACGAGCGTAAATTTGGCTATAGGGCTAGGCGGTATGAGCCAGGCGCCCTTTTGCACGGTTTTATAAGAAGCGCTGCTTTTAAACAGAAAGTTTTTTAAACCGCAAAGTACAAATAGCACTACATTTGCAAAAAGCACAAAATATAAAAGCCTCATGCGGCTCCTTTCACTTCGGATATTTTACGACGATATATTTAAATTTAGGCATTTCGCTCGACTGCTTTAGCTTTTGAAATTTCAGTGAGCTTTTCCGATATAAAATTTTGCAAAAAATCTATATCCCTTCGTGCATACAAAAATCCCGCCCTGAATTTAACGCCGCTGTTTTTGCCACGTATGCTGATTATTTTTACGCCTCTTATAAACCCTACGGCGCATATCATTTCGTCAAAGCCTATCTTTTCCGTATGCCTAAACGGCAGAACCTCCCATTCTTTGCAGATGCCGCTTTTATCTATTCTAATCCCTTTTTGAATTAGTACGATAAAAGAAAAAATTATGGCGCAGACAGATATGATTTTGCCGAGTATTAGTCTGGGCTCGCTTATTTGCAGATATCCATCCACGCATCTGGGATCGCCTTCTTCGAAGCATCTTAAATTTATGCCCGCCGCTTTGTATTCCTGCGAGCAAACTTTATCGTGGGTGTAAAAGCAGGGTATGGGATTACCGTTGTGTTTTGCTACGTGTGGGCTGGATAGAGTGACTACGCCGAAGCTTAAGCACATTATAAACATCTGCATTTTTAAGAGTGGATCGGTGGAGATAAACAGAGTTCCGTGATCTACGGTTTTGAATGATCTGTTTTTATCAAGCAATGAAACAAGAAGGCAAAAGCCTATCGTAACATAAAGGATTATCGAAGCAAACTCGGTTATACTCTGCGACATAATAATGACCTTATTTTTGGATTACGCAAGCTCGCGTCTTTGGCAATTTTAGCGCAAAATTTCTAAATTTACGAGATTTTGATTGCGCTTTTTATAAACCGCGTTTAGAATTTTACCTTGCTAGCGCGATCTTGCCGCGCGAAAGGCGGATAAATTTTTAGCTTATATTCTGAAGTGCGCGATTTATGATATTGCGCGAGGTACTCAAGCGCTCTTGGTGTGCCATAGCACACTTTAAAATTTCGCGGCCTAAATCTTAATGATAATTATCTAAATATTTAAAATCGCACAATATAATTGCGAACCTCAATCAAATAAAGATTAAATTTATCTCGCAAGGATCTACAATGAGCTCGCTTTTGAAGCGCAATAAAATTTTGTTTAACGTCCATCTTATTTTGTCGATCGTTTTTTCTATCCCGCTGCTTATCATTGGCGTTACGGGCGCGATTTTATCGTATCAGTATGAGTTTGAGGCACTAATAAACGCCGGCTCTAAAAAGGTCGAAAAAACGGGCGAAATGCAAAGCGTGGAGAAAATTCTGCAAAGCTTTAGCGAGCAAACAGGCGCTAAGCAGCCCGTAAGGCTCGTCGTGCCCAAAAGCGATGACGAAGCCTTCGTCATTTACGCAAACAGAAATGATGCGTATCTGGTCGATCCGTACACCGCCCAGATCATCGGCAAGGATCGCGGCACGGGCTTTGTGCTAACGGTGATGGCATTGCATCGAAATTTAGGTCTAGCGCTAAGCGGCAATAAAACCGCAGCCGAGGTCGGCAAACAGATCGTAGGCGCGAGCGCCACAGCGATGATACTGCTCGTAATAAGCGGCGTCTGGCTGCATTTCCCAAGGCTTAGGCGCAAATTCATCGAGGCTATAAAGCCGAATTTTAAACTCAAAAAATACGCTCTTTTTTACAATTTACACACGAGCCTAGGCTCGCTAAGTGCGGTGATTTACCTGCTCATCTGTTTAACCGGGCTTAACTGGTCGTATAGCTGGTATAATGATGCGGTGATGAAGCTTTTCGTAAGTTCGCAAAATTTACCGCAAGCTGGGGCGCGCGGCGAGCCTGCGCATAATGATCGCGCCGCCGCACCTGCTAAAGAGGAGGGCAAAAAGCCCGTTACTTATAAATTTAGCGACGCGCAGAGGGCTTATGAGATATTCAGATCAAGCGGCATAGAGTATAAAGAATTTACCCTAATGCTCGCGGCGGGAGATAAGATGAGCATCAGATACTACGAGCCCGATGCACCCGCTACCGTGCGCCCGAAAGACGCGAGCGTGAAGCTAAAGGAGGGCAAGGTCGCGGAGCAGAAGCAGACGGACGGTATCACCGTTGGCGAGTTTAAAGATGCGAACTACCAGCTTCACACGGGCTATTTTTTCGGGCTTGCGGGTAAAATTTTATGGTCGCTCGTTTCTCTTTGCATGGCGCTTTTTATCTTTAGCGGCTTTTATATGACGGTAAAAAGGGCGTTTAAATCAGAAAAGCTCAGCTAAATTTTACCTTTGCGGAAAGAGGCGCGACGAGCGGCGCAAGAGAGGCAAATATCTACGAATCATTGAGATAAAATTTGCCAAAGCAGTCAAGAAAGAGCCCTGATTAACGATATTTGAGACATGCTAAAATTATCGCGGATTAAGTCTATGTGAGGTATATTGCGAAAAATTTTAGGAGCGAAATTTGAAAACGAGATATTATCTGTGCTTGGCTTTCATCATAATAATATGCGCTTCCGGCATAATATTTTATTTGGTCGAAAAAGAAGAAACCGATCCATATGAATGGATATGTAATCTGGATGGCAATCTTACGGATATACAGCTTAAGGATAGGGCGCTAAAGTGTATGCTTAAAGATTGGCACTTTTTTTATAACTTTAATAAAAGAGAATATGATAGACGAATTAAAGCAGTTAAAAAGGAATATGGCGATACGGCCAACGAAATCGGCGGCGGCGTAGAGATCCGTTATTCAGAATGCCATAGCGATAAACGCCCCGATGATAAATGCGAATTTTACAAGATAGATAAAAGACTAAATTTAGATTATCTTATGGATTTGGGCTCAAAAATTTGTAGAAACGGCAAAGCGATACAAGATGCCGAGACCTATAT
>CAUONQ010000179.1:0-3796 GCA_963456995.1 uncultured Campylobacter sp.
ATATAGAGTTGAGCGCGGCTACATGCGAGGGCGATAAATTTGTAATTCCCACGATTCTAAAAAATGAAATTTGGGACAAAGTAGATCCCAAAATCAAGCAAAATTTTGAAAGTATTTTGCGCGCCAACAGGCAAAAGGACGTATGCGCGATGATGAAAGCGGGCGGTCTAAATCGCATAGGCGTACGAGAATTTCTGCAAAGCGGCGAAAAAATCGCCGATCTGACCTATACGCGCAGCGATTGCGGCTTGGAATAAAAATTTCAAAGGAGAGATAATGGAAGTGCCTCAAGCGGCGTATAGCAGGGATAAAATCATCATTCGCACCGGCGCGATCGGTATCATCTCAAACGTAATTTTAGCGGCATTTAAGGGCGTCGTGGGGCTGATTTCTGGCTCGATCGCGATCGTGCTTGATGCCGTAAATAACCTAAGCGACGCGCTTTCGTCCGTCATTACGATCGTGGGCGTGCATCTTGCTAGCAAGCAGCCCGATCGTGCGCACCCCTTCGGACACGGCAGGATCGAGTATCTAAGCGCGATCGTAATCGCCGTCATCATCCTCTACACCGGCGGCGTCTCGCTCGTCGAATCGATCAAAAAGATCATTCATCCGCAAGCGGCGAATTATAATGTGGTTTCGCTCGCCATAATCGCCGTAGCCGTCGCGGCGAAATTTAGCCTGGGGCTTTATACGCAAAAGACGGGCGAGCGTGTAAACTCCGACTCGCTCATCGCTAGCGGCGTGGATGCCAAATACGACGCGCTCGTATCGCTAGCCACCCTCGTAGCGGCTTTAATTTCGCTTATTTTCGCTCTGAGCTTGGAGGCGTATCTGGGCGCGATAATTTCGGCGCTTTTAATCAAAACGGCGTATGAAATTCTGCGCGATACGATCAGTAAGCTTTTGGGTTCGCGCCCGAGCCTGGAGCTGACGAATGAAATTTACGACGTCGTGCGCGGCTTTGAGGGCGTCATCGGCGCGTATGATCTGATGTTTCATGACTACGGGCCCGATAAGATGGTCGGCAGCATCCACATCGAGGTCGCAGAGGACACGACCGCAGCGCAGATCGACGCTCTTACGCGCCGCATCCAAAACGCCGTTTTTGCGAAATTTAATATCATCCTAGACACCGTAGGAATTTACGCGTTTAACAGGAACGATCCGCGCGCCGCCGAGATCTACGAGCATATCAAGCAGATGGCGTTTTCGCATGAGTTCGTCTCGCAGATACACGGATTTTATCTCGACGAGGAAAAGCGCGCGATCAGCTTCGATGTTATCGTCGATTTCGCAGCGCCCGATATGGAGGCGACGTTTCGCGCGGTCTGCAAGCAGGTGCGCGCGGCGTATCCGAACTATACGCTCATCATCACTCGCGATAGCGACTACAGCGGTTAAAATTTTAAATTGCTCTAGCGGTTTAAATTTAATCGCGCTCTCCTGCACCCCTTCGGCGAAATTTCAGAATTTTAAGCTACAATAGGAGAAATTTATCGCGGTTTGCCGCGGCGCAAAAGCCGCAATAAACCGCGAGATAAAATTTGCGCGCAAAACCTGGCAGAAGCCCGCGCGCAAGGCAATGCAAAGAGAAATTTAAAAGGAAAAATATGGTTGAAATCAAAGATCTTACGATGCGCTTTGGCAAACAGCTACTTTTTGAAAACGTAAATTTAAGCCTCGATAAGGGCAGGCGCTATGGCCTCATCGGCGCAAACGGCGCGGGCAAATCGACGCTACTTAAAATTTTAAGCGGGCAGATCGAAGCAAGCAGCGGCGAAATTTTAATACAAAGCGGGCTTAAAATCGGCGTTTTGGGGCAGGATCAATTCGCCTTTGAAAGTTTCAGCGTCAAAGACGCCGTGCTATACGGCAACAAGCGCCTCTATGACGCCGTGCGCGAAAAGACGCAGCTTTACGAAGCGGGCGAGTTTAACGACGAGATAAATGAGCGCCTAGGCGAGCTCGAGATGATCTGTGCGGAGGAGGATCCTGCTTACGAGTACGAAACGAGGATCGAGAAAATTTTAAGTTCGCTGGGGCTGGGCGACTTTGATAAAAAGATGAGCGAGATCGAGACGAGCGATAAATTTAAGGTCCTTCTCGCCCAGGTGCTCTTCCCGCGCCCCGACGTGCTGTTTTTGGACGAGCCGACGAATAACCTCGATATCGACGCCATTTCGTGGCTCGAGTTTGAGCTAAATCGCCACGCGGGCACGCTCGTAGTCATCAGCCATGACCGTCACTTTTTAAACCGCGTCTGTACGGACATCTTCGACGTGGATTTTAGGCGGGTGCGCGAATTTAGCGGCAATTACGACGACTGGTTCATCGCGTCCAATCTCACCCTCAAACAGGCGCAGTTTGAGCGTGAGAAAAAGCTCAAAGAGAAGGCTGAGCTTGAAAAATTTATCGCTCGCTTCAGCGCTAACGCAAGCAAAGCAAAGCAGGCAACGAGCCGCCAAAAGCAGCTTGATAAACTCGATCTCAGCGAGCTTGCGACCTCTTCGCGCAGGGAGCCTAGCATTTTATTTAAGCCCGCGCGCGAGATCGGCAATGAAATTTTAGAGCTAAGCGGCGTGGATATGAGCTTCGGCAAGATTAAAATTTTAAAAAATTTCAATCTCAAGCTCGCTCACGGCGATAAGATCGGCATCATCGGGCGAAACGGCGTGGGTAAAAGCACGCTTTGCAAGATCATCATGGGCGAGCTCGCGCCGCAGCGCGGCAAGGTTCACATGGGTGCCACGATCGAGCCTGGGTATTTCGCGCAGGATACGAATAATAAAATTTCAGGCGAGCTCAAGCTCTACGAATATCTACAAAGCCCGCAGAATAGGGATCTGGATGAAATTCGCAAATGCCTTGGGCGCATGCTTTTTAGCGGCGCGGAGCAGGAGAAAAGCGTGGGCAGCCTAAGCGGCGGCGAGAAGCACCGCGTGATGCTAAGCAAGCTAATGCTGCAACGCCCGAACCTGCTGGTGCTCGATGAGCCCAACAACCACCTCGATCTCGAGGCTATCATCGCTCTGGGAGAGGCGCTGTATAACTTCACGGGCTGCGCGATCTGCGTGAGCCACGACCGCGAGCTCATCGACGCGTTCGCAAATAGAATTTTGCACCTCAAAGGAGACGCCGAAATCGTCGATTTTAGGGGCACTTACGAGGAGTATCGCGAGAGCTTGGGGGCAAGCGATGATTGAGATCTGCGTAAACGGCGAGCGGCTGCAGCTAGCGCAGGATATGAGCGTGAGCGAGTTTTTGCGCCGACGCGGACACGATCTGCGCCTAGTAGCGCTCGAGCGCGACGGCGAAATTTTAAAAAAAGAGGCGTGGGAGCGCACGCAAATCTCAAGCGGCAAAAAATATGAAATCGTCGAGTTCGTAGGCGGTGGCTGAGATCGAAGCTTTGAATTATGTTAAAAACTACGGCAGCCCCGAAGTTTAAATCCGCGCGGAAGCCGCTAAATTTTAAGCGGCATGGCGACACAGCGGCTGGGGACTTAAAATTTGCACGCGCGTCGTTAAAATTTTAAGCGGTACGGCGATATGACGGCGGCTAAATTAGAAGTAAAGCCGCTGAAATTTTAAGTAGTACAGCGGCACTGAAACACGGCAGGACGGCAAATGCGGCGATGTTTGGATTTTTTGAATTTATGGAGCAGGCTGTTGCGCGACTTTGGATTTATATCGGCGGCGACTAGGCGCGAAATTTTAAATTTTGCGGTACAGCTTTTAGCATAGAACTTTAAAGATCTATGTGACCCCTCTCGGTAGTGTCGCAGAACAATAT
>CAUONQ010000180.1:0-3787 GCA_963456995.1 uncultured Campylobacter sp.
CACGCTCACGGCGGAATTTCCCGCGTAATCACACGGCTCGCCCTCCCCCGGCTCGCTCGGATCGCCGAAAATCGGCAAGTCGCTTGGGATATTTCGCAGCAGTGCGTTTTTTACCGTTATAGCAGGCGCAGAAATCAGCCCGAACGCCTCTTCATTGGCGTTTATACGAATGCTTTGATAAACCGCGTCGTCGTATATCCTGCCTGCGGCGTCAAAGTGGCGCCCCTTGGCGTAATTAAGCCCCCAAAACGTATCGATTTCCGCCTTCACGGGCGCATCGTCAAACCAAATTTTAAAATAGCGGCTCTTAAACGCTTTTCCGCTTATGTTTTGCACCGAAGCAGGAGCCGGCAACCGCTCGCTGTTTTGAGCGTATTCGAGATCCAAAACAGCGGGATTTTCCGGGATAAACTTATGGACGGTTTTACCGCAACCTGCAAGAATTAAAGCCGCGAAGATAAGAGATACTAATCGTTTCAAACAAAATGCCTTTTAAAAAATTTTGGCTATAATTTTGCCAAAAAATAGGAAAAAACTTGATAAATTTCATCATCCAAAAGCTAAAAGATCGCAATATTTTCATCACGGGCGGCGCAGGCGTGGGCAAAAGCTACGTGATAAAAGAGCTCATCAAGGATTACCGCGCGCGCGGCAAGCTCGTCATCGTACTCGGCAGCACCGGCATCAGCGCCGTAGAGATCGGCGGCGTGACCGTGCATAGCTTCTTCCGCTTCGGCATCTGCAAAAACCACGAGGAGTTAAAAAGCTTCGATCGCAAACAAAGCGGCAAGCTAAGCGAGCTGCGAAAAATTTTAGCCCTCGCCGATCTCATCGTGATCGATGAAATTTCGATGATCGGCGCCGAGCTTTTCGAGATGATCTATCTTAGAATTTCAAGCTCTAAATTTAACGGACGGCTGCTCGTTACGGGCGATTTTTATCAGCTTCCGCCGGTGCGCAAAGAGGGCGAGAGCACGCCGCGCGCGAGCCTGTTTAGCGACTCGGATTACGCCTTCGGATCGTACGCGTGGAGGCAGTGCGAGTTTTTTTACGTCGAGATGATAGGCTCCAAGCGCACCGCGGATGCGGCGCTATACCGCCTGCTTTGCGAGCTGCGGCTCGGCACCCCAAGCGAGCAGACGGCGGAGCTGATGCGATCTTTGATCATCGATGCCGCGCGAGCAGAACCAGATGCCACGATAATCTCGGGCCGAAACGCCGAAGTAGATGCGATAAATAGCGCCAGACTTGCCGAACTTAATGCGCCGCAAAGCAGCTTCGAGGGGATTTATGAGGCGCTGCAAAGCGGAGTGAGCGAGCAAAAAATTCAAAAATGGATCGCCTCGCTAAATACGCCGCAAAGTCTGACGCTGAAAGAGGGCGCAAAGGTGCTGTTTACTGCAAACAAAAGCGGCGAGTTTTTTAACGGCGAGCAAGGCGTCGTCGAAAAGATCGAAAAAAGTCCCGGCGGCGAGATCGAAAGCGTGGTCGTAAAAAAACCCTCGGGCATGCTAAGCCGCGTGCAGCTGCAAACATACGAACTAAGCGAGATTGCCGCGAGCGGCGCGGATGCCGAGCAGATCGTGCTGGCGCGGTATTATCAGTTCCCGCTCAAGCTCGCATACGCCATCACGATCCACAAATCCCAAGGCATGAGCATCCCGCAGCTCATCTGCGACATCGACAGGATCTTTGCCAAAGGGCAGCTCTATGTGGCGCTTTCGCGTGCGACGAGCCTTGCGGGGCTGGGCGTGATATATACGCGCGCAGAGCCATTGCTACGGTATTTGCAGCGCAACGCAAGCGCGGATGAGGCTGTGGTGAAATTTTATCAAGAGAACGAATTTTATAAAATTTCGGATCAAAAAATTTAAGGAAACGCATGCAGCTAGAAAGAGCGATAGCGCTAAGTAGAGCCAAACAAAAAAAGTGTATTTGCAAGGTAGTGATGATCTATGCCAAGATAGCATTTTTGTATCTGTTTCCGTTTATCATAATGTTTGCGATCGATGCGGTATTTAAAACAGACGATGATACGAATTACAAGATGATCGAAGCTTATCTTGTCTACGCGGTGCTTTTGATTATTTATGTTGCTTGCATTTACGACGGCATTGCGGACGCCGCTTATGAATATAAACTATTTTACAAAAAAGTTTTGGTGCGCACGGCGATCTCACAGGCGTATCCGCAGCTTACTTATTCGCCAGGCCGCGGCATAAGCGCGAAGGAATTCAGGCGAGCGGGAATCTTTGCAAACTCCGATTTTATTAGCGAAGATGAGATAAAAGGCGAATGGGATGGGGTAAAATTTATCCTCAGCGAGGCGATTAGAATCAAAAAGAACTACGATCTGGGCATAGACAATACCTATGTGAAGCTAGCTTCGCTTGCGATGAGCTTATATGATGCGTATATGGATTTTAGCGGCAGCGTGCTGATATGCGAATTCGGCAAGAGATTTTACGCCAAAACCATCTTAGCGAGCCGCGAGCTAAATACAAAAATTTTAGGCGAGAAGGAGCTAATGGACAACATCATTTTTAATAGCGAATTTCGCGTGTTTACTGATGACAAGGTCGAAGCTCGATATCTATTGACGCCCGCGCTGATGGAGCGACTAAACGAGCTAAAGCGATACTACCATAAATTTAGCATAAGCGCGGCGTTTATGGATAATAAATTTTACCTATTTCTAAACGGCGCGCCGAACCGCTTTGAAACAGAGCTATTTAGCATACCTCCGACAACCGGAACAGCGTATGCTCATCAATACGAACTGTCTGAAATTTTAGAATTAGTAAGCGAGTTGGGTCACATAACCGGGGAGCTAGAAAGCAAAATTTAATCAGCCCGCATAGTTTAAATTTAACGGGCTAAATTTGACCGCCCTATTACAGTCCCGCTTCGGCTCTTAGCCGCGCAGCATACATCTCGCGTAGGCGCGGTACGTATTTGCCGACTGTGCCACCCCCGATCGCTCTGCCGTCTGCCTTTACGATCGGCAGCACCATCAGCGTCGCCGCGCTGATAAAGGCCTCATCGGCCTCATAAACCTCGCTCATTCCAAACGCTCGCTGCTGCACACTAAGCCCCGCCTGCTCGGCAAGGCCTAAGATCACCTTGCGGCGGATGCCGGGCAGTATGTCGTTTGAAAGCGGCCGCGTGATCAGAACGTCATCTTTGATGATAAACGCACTGGAACTCGAACACTCAGTAACCAGCCCGTCCTCGATCAAAAAGCACTCATAAGCGCCCGCCTTGTGAGCCTCGTGCTTTAGGATGCACTGAGCTAAAAGCGAGATCGATTTTATATCGCGCCTATGCCAGCGGATCTCGGGCAGGCTTACGATCTCGATCCCCTCTTTTGCGAGCGGATTATCAAAAATTTGCGTATGATATACAAAAGCAAAGACGCTAGGCTCTATGCCATGGACGTAATCAAAATCCCGCATCGCCGCACCTCTTGTGATCTGGGTGTAGAAGGCGCCCTCGCTCACGCCACCCTGCGCGATGAGCTCATATAAAATTTCCTCATATTTTTCGCGAGAATACGGAATTTTCAGCTCGATCTGCGCGGCGCTGCGCTCAAAGCGCTCCCAAAAATCCGCTCTGTCGCAAATTTTAGAATTTACCACGGGCGCTACTTCATAGATGCCGTCTCCAAGCACGAAACCGCGATCAAAAGGGCTTATCGCCGCATCCCTCGCCGCGCAAAATTTGCCGTTAATATAAACTATCTCATCGCCGCTCATTCCGCTGATTTCAAACATAATCTCTCCTTGAA
>CAUONQ010000181.1:0-3744 GCA_963456995.1 uncultured Campylobacter sp.
CTATTGTTTGCATAAGTCGTATAATTGTTATCACTTTTATTGAAATTTAAAATATTATTGGCTAAATTTCCACAGTTTTAATTTTTATTTTCAAAAAAGGAGAAAAGATGATTGTCGGTTTTTGGACCTGTAAGCCATGTAAAAGCGGCGCAGGCCGCAATTATTCCGCTTCCGTAAAAGGCGAGAAATCCACTCAAAATCGCTGCGGGGGGGGGCTTGCGCGCTCCTTAATAGTCGCGGCGTGTCTTTGCGGCCTAAGTGCCGCGCAGGATTCGTCTGAAAATAACGCAACCAGAAGCGTTGCTACCAAAGAAAACAAAAGCGCGCAGAGCTCGGCTTCGACGACAAATAGTTATAAATTCCCCGAAATAGTAGTCGTCGGTAATATCGACTCGAGCCTGACGAGCGTCGGCGACAGCTACGGCGGTACGCAAAAAATAAGCAGGACGATGATCGAGTCGATGCCTAGTGGCAACGGCGATTTTGTGCAGCTTCTGCGTACCAATCCAAACGTGCAATTCAGCTCCACAAATCGCCAGAGCACGACGCTCGGCGAGATCAGCCCCGCAAACATAAGCATTAACGGCGCGAAGTATTGGCAAAATAATTTTATGCTTGACGGCGCGAATATGAATAATGATCTCGATCCCGCTAGAAATCCTGGCGGAAATCCTACGCGCTTTTCGGCGTTTGATACGATGAATTCCGTCTCACAAGGTATGGCGATCGATAGCGATTTTTTACGGAGCGTTGAGGTGCACGATAGCGGCATCTCCGCCAAATACGGCGGATTTACCGGCGGCGTTGTGGAGGCTAAGACGCGAGATCCGCGCGCGGGCTTTCACGGCAAGTTTTCGATGCAGCATACCGAGGATAGCTGGACTAGATACCATATCTACGGCGATGAACAGAGCTTTGAAAACTCCGCTACTCCGTTAAATCAGCCGAGATTCGATAAGTGGATCACGAGGTTAAATTTAGAAGGCACTGTTACCGAGGATCTGGGCTTGATGTTTGGCTACACCAACACTAGAAGTAAAATTCCGCTCAAGGCCTACGACAGAAGATACAACGCCGATACGACTATCACCGAGCGAGTTCAGAGGCGAAATATAGACAACTACTTTCTAAAAGCGCTTTGGTATGCAAGCGACCGCCTAACTATCACGCCTAGCGTAACCTACGCGCCCGAGCGAAACAAGATGTTTAACGACCACGTCAAAGACTCCTACGCCGATATGAAATCGGGCGGTTTAAATTTAGCGCTTAAAACCGACTACGATGGCGATTTTGCTAGATTTAATCAAATTTTATCCTACAGTAAGTTGGAGAGCTCGCGTGATGCCGAGAATGAATATTACAGGGCTTGGCAATACTCAAACGTAAAGAATTGGGGCAGTAAAATTTTATCTGCCGCAGCGATAGAGGGTGGCTTTGGGGATCTCGATCAGACTCAAAAGAGCCTTTCATACAACGCGGATCTGGAGTTTAATGAATTTGATCTAGGTGGCAGCAAGCATAGATTTATCACAGGCTTTGAGTTTAAAAAGCAAGAGGCTAAATTTAACGTAAGAAAAGAGTTTATGACCGCTGGCGGAATAGCACCGTTACCTGTGGGTGTAAATGCTTGCGATCCGAATGACGAGCTCTGCTCGATAGACGATTCTTTTGCGAGGCGTGGTAGAAGCGGCCAGTTTTTTACGCGAAAAAGCTATTACAAGGGCAATACCAAGGTGGATATGAAAAGCTTGGCGGTTTATCTGGAGGATGAGATAAAAATCGGTGATCTTACCTTGCGACCGGGCGTAAGATTAAATAGGGACGATTATATGAAGCAAACGACTGCGGCGCCGAGATTTAACAGCTACTACGATATTTTCGGCGACAGCGATTCGATTCTTAGCTTCGGCGCAAACCGCTACTACGGACGCAATCTCTTTACCTATAAATTAAGAGAGGGGCGAGAGGGTCTTGCCACTACCTACACTCGTCCACGCAATGCCTATACGCAAAACTGGACGCAACTGCCAAAAGACCCATCTCTAACTAAATTTAACGAGCTAAAGGTGCCTTATGAGGATGAACTGGTATTTGGGGCAAAGCAAAAGCTCGGGAATTTCGAGTTTTTCGGCAAATATGTAAGCCGCAAGGGCAGGGATCAGATCATCAAATCCACGCGAAGGGATCTTGGCCTAGCGCCGAATCCGAACTACCAAAACAACTATCAAACCTTTACTAATGACGGCAGAAGCGAAAATAAAATTTTAACCTTCGGCGTTAAAACGATCAATGATTATGAGGCCTTCGGTACGCTAAATGGCTTTGAGCTAGGCTTTGAACACATCAAGATGAAAACGAACAACACCCTTTATGACATATCGCTTGATAGAGAAACGCTTGAAGATGAAAAGATCGTCGAATACGACGGCAGGCTGATGAGGCTATCGGAGCTTCCGGCGCAGGACTATGCTAGGCCTTGGACTGCGAGCCTAAACATCATCACGAAAATTCCAAGCTATGGCATCAGCGTGAATAACTTTCTATCATTTAAAGGCTCGCAAGAAGCAATCGCTCGCACGGGCAGGACGCCCGCGGGCAAGTATCCTGCCAGATACGATAAATACGAAAAGGTAAATCTCGGCAAAAGCTACAGCTGGGATGCGCGCATCGGATACGCTAAAAAGATTGCGGGCGAGGTGGAATTTTTTACGAATTTAGACATCTACAACGTCCTAAATAAGCGCAACAAAGCAAGACTTAGCAGCGACACCTCGCTCGATCTAGTCTATGAAGCGGGCAGGCAGTTTTGGCTGGAGGCGGGCATTCGGTGGTAGCGTGAGCTAAATTTGCGGAGCTTTTAAAATTTCACGGCTCCGCAAAATTTCATGAAATTTTCTGAAATTTACGGCATTTTGCGAAATTTCAAATTTTATTTATGCGCCGTATATCGCAAAGCCGTAAAATTCCGCACTGCGCACTGTAAAATTTTGGCGTGCGCATCGTATGATTTAACGTGCACGCCGTAAAATTTTAACGTATGCGAAATTATAAAATTTACGCACAAATTTAACTTGCAACCAATTTAAAGCCGAAACGACTTTTTAAATTTTAACGCCGATGTTGCTTAATAAGCCTTTTCATTGAAATATTACGAATTGCTTTTGAAATTTTGACGGGCTGATCCGCCGCTCTTTTAGCATGTAGCGGCAAACCCTTTCAAAGTCCGCTCCGCTCATCATAAAACTGATAAATCCGCCCTTGCCGTCATAGATGATCAAAGTATCGATCGCGCGGAAGCTAAATTTGCCCTCCGTGATCTTTGAAAAAATCAGTTTGGAGATGAAAAAAGGCAAAACCAATGCCGTCAGGCCCATAATAAAAATTATAAATCCTCTAAGGCTTTGTAAAAATCCGGCAAACGCGACGGCTATCACGATGAACGAAAACACAATGCCTGCGGAATTTCTAGCCGGCACGATATGTCTGAATAGCGGCGTAGCGGTGAGCTTTATGAGCGATATCTCATCAAATTTTATAGATTTCGTGATTTTGCCTTTATTGACGTAGTTGATGCTCCTATTCGTCAAATGAACAAAGCGCGTATGGGCGCTGTTGAGATAAGATACGACGGCGAATACTACAGAAACAAACGGCGTATAGTATGGGAAAATATCGCCTATATACAGAAACACCGGTACCGCCAAGGGAGCGAATAATAGATTATAAATAAAGAATACTATTATG
>CAUONQ010000182.1:0-3723 GCA_963456995.1 uncultured Campylobacter sp.
CGCGCTTCGAAAGCGTTATTTAGAATTCCTAAAAAGGATAAAATTTAGCGCTTCTTCAAAATATCGTCGTTTAAAAATGCCGCGCTGCTTTGTATCGTTTTGATAACGCGGTCTTTAGAATTTTGCGTTTTGTCGGGTGTGGGTCTATGTGCGATCAAATTTACGCGCCCGATTTTCGCCGTGAAATAAAAAATCCCCAGTATCGTCGCGTTTAGAAATACTCCAAAATATATCCGTTCTAATCCCCATATCCCTATGCTGGCGGCATGAATGGGCACAAAAATTATCGCGACTAAGATCGGATAATAATCCGAAATTTTATTTTTGGCAAGGATTACGGTCGTAACGATGGTGTATGCGATGAGCGTAAAGGGAGAGATAAGCAAGAGTGCAAAAAGCGCGTTTATGCGCTGATAATCTTCGTGCCCGATTAAGACGCAAAAACTACAAAACGCGAGCGTTATGAGAAAAAATAAAGGTAAAATCCACCGCGTTTTCACGTCGCGCCCTTTAAGTAGCGATAAAAAGAGCAGATGAGAGCCCAGCGCAATACAATAATAATCAAATATAACCGATGAGCTTAGAAACGTGAGCGGTATGCCGATCAGTGCACCCGGCCCGTCAAAATATATCCCACTAAACATGAGCCACGTGATAAAGAGTATAAAAGCATATTTCAGACCCGCATAAATGGCGCAAACACAGATACTAACGAGGATAAATCGTATAAATTTGCCCATTTGCCTTTCCCTAAATTTAAGTAATTATAGCAAACCGCGACAAACAAACGGCGCAAAATTTTAAATTTAGCCAGTGCGCTCGCCGAATCCGCTGCCGATCGCGAACTCATGCACAAGAGAACCCGCTAATGTCTTCGTATTATTTCATCCGCGCCCGCGCCGCAAGAACAAATTTCATAAATTCTAAATCCGTTTTGCGTTATCATTGCACTAAATTTAAAATTTTACGCAAAGGGGATCATATGAAAAATACGGCATTCATCACGGGCGCTACGAGCGGCTTTGGCGAGGCGATCGCTAGGGCGCTTAGCGCGCAGGGCTATAAGATTATAGCACTCGGGCGCCGCAAGGAGCGGCTACAAAAGCTAGCCGGCGAACTAGGCAACACGCACATTATCGCCGCGGATATTCGCGATAAAGCTGCGGTGTTTGATGCCGTAAGCGCGCTGCCTGAAAATTTCAAAGACGTCGAGGTGCTCGTAAATAACGCGGGCCTTGCGCTCGGGCTTGATGGGATCGCGCAGACACCCGTAGAGGATTTAGAGACGATGGTCGATACGAATATCAAGGGCGTACTATATTCGACCAAGGCGGTGCTGCCGCTGATGATCGCGCGCAAAAGCGGCTATATCTTCAATCTCGGCTCGACTGCGGGCGCGTGGCCCTATCCGGGTAGCCACGTTTACGGCGCGAGCAAGGCGTTTATCAAGCAGTTTAGCCGCAATATCCGCAACGACCTGCGCGGCACCGGCATCCGCGTGACGGAGATCGCACCTGGAATCTGTAAGAGCGAGTTTAGCGAGGTGCGCTTTAAAGGCGACGTAGCGCGCGCTGCGGCCGTGTATGAGGGGGTCGATGCGATCCTGCCCGAGGACATCGCGCAGATCGTGCTAAGCTGCCTAGCGATGCCCCGTCGCGTAAATATCAACGTGATTGAGGCGATGGCGACGCAGCAGAGCTGGGCTGGGCTTTTTATCGAGAAGCATTAAATTTTAAGGCGAGAAAATGAAAAAAATTCTATTACTAATGTTTTTATCGGTTGCCGCGTTTGCAGTGGACGACGCGACGAGGCAGCATAATGCCGAGCTTTTCGGCATCTGGACGCTGGTGCCGCCCGTCGTGGCGATCGCGCTTGCCTTTATCACCAAAGAGGTGATCCTGTCGCTTTTCATCGGCGTTTTTAGCGGCACCTATATGCTTGCAGTCGTCAATGACAATCCGATCTCCGCGCTTGTGGGCAGCTTTACGGATCTGGTCTCGCGCGTGGTGGGCTCGATGGCTAGCAAAGGTAACGCGGGCGTGCTTTTGCAGGTGCTTTGTATCGGCGGCGTGGTCGCTCTGATTAGCAGGACGGGCGGCACGAAAGCCGTGGCGCTTTGGATTAGCAAGCGCGCTAAAACTGGTATCTCGGCGCAAATTTCAACATGGGTTATGGGTCTTTTCGTATTTTTCGACGACTACGCAAACGCCCTGATCGTAGGCCCAGTCATGAGGCCGATCACCGATAAATTTAGAGTTAGCCGCGAAAAGCTCGCTTTCATCATCGACGCTACCGCCGCACCGATTGCAGGTATCGCGCTAATTTCTACCTGGGTAGGTCTTGAGGTCTCTTTGATAAGAGCGGGATATGATCAGATCGGCGTACAAAACGTAAACGCCTTCTCGATCTTCGTGCAAACCATGCCGTATCGCTTCTACAATCTTTTTATGCTTGCTTTCGTGGTTTACGTGGCGTTCATGCGCAGGGATTTCGGGCCGATGCTCTCTGCCGAAAGGCGCGCGGCGAGCGGCGAAATTCACTCCAAAAATTCTAACATCGCCGAGCTCGAAGATAAAACGCTAGAGCCTAAAGAGGGGATCAAGCCGCAAGCTTCAAACGCCGTTATCCCGCTTATAGTGCTAATCTGCGGCGCATTTGCGAGCTTTTATTTTAGCGGGCTAAGCAAACTTGAAGGCGATGCTCTCGCAGCCGCAAAAGCCGCTCCGCTAAGCTTTGCGACGCTTCAGGCGACGTTCGGCAACGCGAACTCGTCGGTCGCGCTTTTTCAAGCGGCGCTTCTTGCTACGATCGTGTCTATATTTATGAGCGTTTACCGCAAAATTTTTGACATCAGAGAGGCGATCTCTACGTGGATCAAAGGGTGGAAGACGATGATCGTCACGATCGTGATCTTGCTGCTTGCCTGGTCGCTCAGCTCAGTCATCAAAGAGCTCGGCACGTCGCGCTATCTGGTCGATATGCTAAGCCAAAATACGCCGAAATTCTTGCTTCCGGTAGCGATTTTCGTGCTGGGCTCGTTCATTAGCTTTTCGACGGGTACTAGCTACGGCACGATGGGAATTCTAATGCCGCTTGCCATACCTTTGGCAAACGCCGTGGGGCTTCACTACGGGCTTTCGGGCGATGCGCTTCACGCCTATATGATCGTAAATATATCAGGTGTGCTAACCGGCGCGATTTTCGGCGATCACTGCTCGCCGATTTCGGACACCACGATCCTTTCGTCGATGGGCGCGGGCTGCGATCATATCGAGCACGTAAAGACGCAGATGCCTTACGCTCTATCCGTCGGCGCGGTCGCCGTAGTGGCGGGCTATCTGCCCGTAGCGCTGGGGCTTAGCGTCTGGATCGCGCTGCCGATGGGGCTTGCCGTTACGTGGGCTCTCGTGCGATTTGCAGGTAAAAAGATAGAGGAGTAGCTCCTGCAAATTTTAAATTTGCTTTTAAATTTTGAATTCCGCAGCGATGCGGAATTCTACTGGGCGAAATTCTAATCTGCCTCGCGGAATTTCACTCCGCAGAATTCCGTCGCGCTAGTAAAATTTTAAAACGAAATTTCAAAAAGCGCGAGTAAATTTTAAAGCGAAATTTTAACTAGCCGTATTAAAACGGCGCGTGCGCCTGCAATTTAAAATTTTTAAAGTAAGCGGATAGTAAAATACCGATAAATTTCAAACAAGGAGAATGAAATGAAAAATCCTA
>CAUONQ010000183.1:0-3696 GCA_963456995.1 uncultured Campylobacter sp.
AAACGGATTTGGCGAGGGCGAGTGGATCCCTTACCTAAAGATCGCTTACGTGCTAACCAACCTAGAACCCGGAGAGATCGAAAAAGAAAATTCCGTGACAGTGGTCACTAGCGACGACCCCCACTACGGCGCACATATCAAGATGGTCAACGGCGTAGGCAGCTACGAGATAACGAATAACATCGAAAATCCGAGAGCCAACGGATGTGGTCGCCACGCAGGCAAAGCGACCGGCGTAGGCAAATGGTGGGAGCCATTCTCGGTTAAATACACCTTCCAATACACAGGCGCTCCTAAAGAGTAAATCATAGATGGCTCCGCCGAGTTCGTTTTCGGCGGAGCTCTAGCGGTATTGGGTTTAGCCGCACGCTTTAAATTTAAGGCGGTTAATTTAGCCCGTTTAAATTTAAATGTTACGCCGCAGCAAAGCGCATCGTTTTGCTTCAATGCGTTTAAGCTTACGAATGTTTTAGCTGCGGCAAATTTTAAAATTTCAAGAGGCTTGGAATTTTAAAATTTTAAATTTATCGCAGCGCGAGGGTAAAATAAAACCAAAGCAAGAGCGAGGCGAAATTTCTTTTTGTCGGCAGACTCTTGCCGTTGCAAATTTTTTGCAAGCGGATTTGAAATTTTAAAATTTACAAAGCGGTGTAGGTTTTAAAATTTTAAAATTTAAGCAATTATAGGCGATTTACGCGCATTAGGCTCGATGAGGATTTTTAATGACGATATTTTTTTATCACGTTAGCTTGGCTCTGTTTCCGCTCGCGTTTTTAAGCGCATATCTGGGTGGCAGGCGCTTTATCAGCGCATCGTTTTTGCCCGCGCTTTTTGGGGCTGCGTTCGGGGCGCTGTGCTTTAGCGCATTTGCGCGCTCGGCAAACGCCGATGCAGGCAAGATCGTATTTGACACGCTCGCACTTTTAGCGCTGCTCGCGCTACTGCTTGCGTTTAAGCTTAAGCGATTCTATCTTACCGCCGTGGTTATTTTTGCCTTAGGTTGTGCGTATGGATTTGAATACCGCTTCATAGGGATGAATTTTAAAATTTTCTCCGGCGAGCTGCTGGACAGCTTCAGCCTAACCAACCTCTTTATGGCGGTTTTAGGTGCGCTGGCGCTCATTTTATTCTATTTTATTTATCGCTCAGCTCTAGCGCGCGCGAGCAGAGGCGCAAAGCTAGCGTCGTTCGCTCTTGCGTGGGCGTTTGCCTTCATAGCTAAAATCGGCTTTTTAGGCCTTGATCTGCGCCAGGCAGACGCGCCCAAAGCGCTAGCTGCGAAGGGTTTTGAAGGGCTTTCAAACGCGATCGGCTCATCCGAGTTTCTAAGCGTCATCGCTAAAATCATCCACTACAATAACTCCTATCTGACGCTAGCTCTTTGCCTTATAGCCGCGCTAATTGCGCTGCTTACGGTATTTCGTGCGCCAAGCCGAGTGTCTCGCGAAGCGGACATTATAAAATTCAGAGAGGTTAAAGCGGGCAGATTCGCCATTTTTAGAGATTTTAGCCTGATTTTATCGCTTGGGGTTTTAATCAGCTTTTTGGGGCTTTATTATATCTTGGTCGCCTCAAAACCGCCTACGATCGATGAGCCTAAGATCATCGAGCCGCAAGGCGCGGAATTCATAATCGATGCAAACATCGTAAAGGACGGCAAGCTGCACCGCTTTGCCTACGTCACCGACGACGGGCATAAGGTCAGGTTTTTTCTGCTAAACCGCTTCACGGACAAATTTGCCCCGGTCGCGGTTTTTGACGCGTGCTCGATCTGCGGCGATATGGGCTATATCAAAAAAGGCGACGAGCTCATCTGCATAGCTTGCAACGTGCGTATCTTTTTACCAAGCGTCGGCAAGCTTGGCGGCTGCAATCCGATCCCGCTGGATTATAAGCTAGAGGGGCAAAATATCGTCATCGCGCTTAAGACGATCGAGGACGGCGCATCCTATTTCTCGGAGATCGTGGATAAAAAGGTAATCGATCCGGTCAGTAGAAAAGAAATTTTAAACACCTCTAAATTTAGCTATCTTTACTACGGACGCACCTACTTTTTTGAAAGCGAAGCGAATGCAAACGCCTTCACCGCACACCCCGAGCGCTATGTAGATGAAAACGGCACGCTAAAGGAGCTTAAATAATGTTTTTACGCATAATCAAATCCTCCATTTTAAACTCCAGGGATAGCAAAATTTTAGCGTTTTTGACCATATTTTTATCGGTCTCGCTGATCGCTTGCATGCTAAATATCACGCTAAAAATCGGCGATCAGGTCGCTAAGGAGCTACGCAGCTACGGCTCGAATATCGTCGTGCTGCCGCGCTCGCAAAGCCTAAGTATCGAGATCGGTGGGCGCGAATACTCGCCGCTTAAGAACGATGATTTCTTAAAAGAGAGTGACCTGCATAAGATCAAAGAAATTTTTTGGCGCAACAATATCACCGCCTTTGCGCCCTTTTTAACTACACACGTGGGAAATTACGACGTCGTGGGAACCTACTTTGAAAAGGACGTGGGCGTTAGCGACGAGCCTGATTTCAGATCGGGCGTGCGCTCGCTCTATCCGTTTTGGAGCGTAGAGGGGCAGTGGGTAAAAGACGGCGCCGATGACGAGGTGCTCGCAGGTGACGCGCTGGGGCTAAAGATCGGCGATACGGTTAAGCTTGGAGATTATGAGGTTAAGGTCGTTGGGATTTTGCACGGCGCAGAGGATGAAGCCAAAAAGCTGATTGCAAATTTATCTTTGGTGCAAAAGCTAACACACAAAGAGGGCCTCATCGCCAAGGCCGAAGTTAGCGCCATGACTATACCCGAAGACGATCTGTCCGTAAAGGCAAGAAGGAGCCTTGATAATCTAGACGCCACAGAATACGACACATGGTATTGCTCAGCATACGTTAGCTCCATCGCATATCAGATCACCGAGGAGTATCCAAACGCAAGCGCTAAGGCGGTGCTTAGCGTCAGCGAAGCTCAAAGCGGCATCACGAAGAAGATTCAAAATTTAATGGGCGTCGTAAGCATTCTATCTCTGCTGATTTCAAGCATCTGCATCACGAGCCTGCTAAGTAGCGAAATTTACAAGCGTAAAAAGGAGATCGGTTTGCTTAAGGCGCTGGGAGCGAGCAACTTTATGATTTATATCCAGTTCGCCGCCGAAATTTTCGTTATCTGCATAGCGAGCTCGCTCGTGGGCGCAGTCGTGGGCTACGCGCTTAGCTGGGCGATCGCGTATCAAATTTTCGGCTCCTTTATCGGCGTGTCGCTAATGGTCTTTCCGCTTAGCATCGTCTTTGGACTTCTTATTTGCATTATCGGCTCGATTTTGCCGCTACGCGGAGTGATCAAGCTACTGCCTGCGGAGGTGCTTTATGGTAGGAAATAACGGAGCGTTTTTTAGAGGCGCGATCTTTAAAAGTATCATCAACAGCGGCATCCGCAGCTTCGTGATTTTCGTCGCGATAATGCTAGGCAGCGCGGTTTGCGCGGCGTTCGTAAATATCTACGCCGACATCGATAAAAAGGTCGCCAGCGAGTTAAACAGCTACGGCGCAAATTTAATCGTAAGCCCCGCAAATTTAGAAAATTCCCATATGGATGAAGCGGCGCTCGATGCGCAATTTGCCAAAATTCCTGCGCTAAAAAGCGCGAATAAATACCTTTTCGGCAGCGCAAATTTAGGCGTAAACTCAGGCA
>CAUONQ010000184.1:0-3671 GCA_963456995.1 uncultured Campylobacter sp.
GCACCATCCGTTTTATCTCTTTGACGAGGAGCCCGCAGCGCAAAATGAAGCAGACGGGCCAAGCTTCGCCGCAGATTTTGGCTCGCGTGCAGACGCGGATCGCGCGGCAAATTTTCGCAAGGATTTCGGCGCAGACCTACTCAAAAATTCTAGCTTTAGCGTCGAAGTAAGTTGCGGCACGAATTTAGGCTCAAACTGCAGAGCAGATCGCGGGAAAATTTTAATCGCAAATTCTAAAACGGCGACTTGCTCGGCAAATTTAGACGCAAATTCTAATGGCGCAGATGATGAAATTTTAAATGGCACATGCCGTGCAGACGAAAATTTTAAAAACATACGTAGCGCTAGCGCGAATTTCAAAAGCGGGCAATCCGTAAGTCTAAATGTGAACTTGGGCTTGAATGCGGGCGCGAATGTGAACTCAAACGCAAATTTAGACTTAAGTTTGAATGCGGATACCGCTTCAAGCCCGAACGCAGATTTAAACTCAAATGTAAATGCAAATTTAGCCGCACGGAACTTGGGCTCAAATTTGACCGCAAGTTCGGACTCTAATACAAGCGGCGAAAGTAAAAATCGGGGTCTGTGCGGGTGCGGCGCGGATAAAATTTCAACTATCAAAATTTACGGTCACACCCACTTTTTCGTCGCGGCGGCGGACAAAAACGGCGCGCTCGTGCTAAATCCAGGCGAGGTTTGCGGGCGCAAAAAGCGGCTTTTCGGTTTGCCTGTGTTGTGTGGTGCAAGAGCAAAAATTGCGCACATCTTGTCTCCGTTCGCAGCGCAAAGAACTATAAAGCGACCGAAAGGAAGTCTTGAAATGATACGAAAAGCCCCTGGGCAGCCAGAGAAAATGCTAGAAAGATGCGAAAAAATTCTAAAGCAGTGCGGAGAAAATCTAAAAGGGCGCGAGGCCAAAGCGTATGAATGAAATTTACGTCCTAATCGCGCTATCGTTTTTAATCTTTGCTTCGCCCTTTTTGGCTAGCTTAGCTAGAATTCCACTCTCGCCTATGGAGATCATGCTTGGCATTATAGCCGCAAATTTAGAGCTTTTGCCGCCAAGCGCGACCTTCGATCTAGCCGCGCAGATCGGCTTTTGCTACCTTATGTTTTTGGCGGGCTGCGAAGTGGATTTCCGCGCGCTGCTTGCGATGCCGCGTAAAATTCTGAGGCTGATCCTAATCTTTTTGGCGCTGCTTTATATCCTAAGCGCGCTTGCGGTTTGGGTGTTTGAACTGCCGCAGATACTTATCATCGCCGCGCCTCTGATGAGCGTCGGGTTGCTTTCGGCGCTGTATAAGGAGTACGGCAAGGATCAAGCGTGGCTCAATCTCGCGATGCCCGCGGGCGTGATCGGCGAACTCATCAGCATCGCCGTCCTTACGGTGGGCGGCATCTACCTTAAAAACGGCTTCGGCGTAGAGATGGCGCTTCATATCGGCGCGCTTTTGGGCTTTTCCGTGGCAGCCCTAGCGGTTTTTAAAGGGCTTGAAATTTTATTTTGGTGGTTCCCCGCGCTAAAAACGGTCATCATGCCCAAATACGACAAAAACGAAAAGGACGTGCGATTTGCGATGGCGCTGTTTTGCCTCATCTGCGCCGGAGTGATGCTTTTGGGGCTTGAGGTAGTCATCGGCGCCTTTATCGCAGGAACCTTTCTGCCGACCTTTTTCTCGCACAAGGACGACCTCATCGAGAAGCTATCGTCGTTCGGCTTTGGCTTTTTGGTGCCGATATTTTTCATACACACCGGAGCCGTAATCAAGCTAGAAGCGCTTCTTATGCCCGGAGTGATGAGCTTTGCCGTAAGCCTAGCGGCGCTAATGTTCGGCATCAGGCTGCTTGCGAGCGTTACGTTTTTAAGCACTCTGGGGCGCAAAGGCGCGGCGCTTTTCGCGCTATCGCTATCCATGCCTCTGACGCTAGTGATCGCTACGGCGACGCTTTTTTACTCCACCGCCGCGATCTCGCAAGAGATATACTTCGCGATGATCATCGCCTCGCTCATAGAGGCGCTAGCGTCGATGATTTTGATAAATTTTATTTACAAGAAATTTTAGGGCGGGAATTTTAAAATTTTGAAATTATAGGATTTTGGAATTTTAAAATCCTATGAAATTCTAGAATTCTATGAAATTTGATTTTATGCGGGACTAAAATGGAGTTAAATTTAAAGCTCTATTTTGCAGCTCAATCGGTTAGATCTTGGAGTTCCATGGTGTAGTTTGGGATTTGTTCTCGAGTAGAATAACCATACGCTTTTAATATTACATTCAACAGCTTCATTATATCGCTTGCTGACAAAAGAGGTGTTTGCTTTGGATTTAAATTGAGCAGTTTCCAAATTCTATGGAATTCTCCAGGTCTCAATGCTTCGTTGATATCATAATCAAGGGTGACTTCAATAACTTCACCATTATAATATAAAATCCAAATTCCTTTAGAATCAGTGCCATGGTCATAATCTGGATCAGGAAAACTATAAATTTTCCATAGCCAACAATCCGCATCTCTATCAATAGTCCAACCAAGCTCGTTAATAAAAGTCTCATAGTATGGATTATATTTGTAATAAATTCCGCTCAATCCATATTTATCATCATCCTCTTTGGTGATGATTGCATTTTCAAACGCCATCTGCGCTCCTTGGAATTTAAAATTTAACGTGCAAACAGAAATTTCAAATGCAAATTTATGCAGAATTCCGCGACGCAGCAAAGCAAAAGCGGCTCGTTAGCAAAGCTAGCGATAAAATTAATCGTAATTCGTCTGCAAAATAGCATAACTACACGATTTGCAGACGGGCTAATAAAGCCACGGCGAGTCGATTAAAATTTAAGCTTTAGCTTGCGGCGCTTAAAAGCCGACTTAAGCTTAGACGCGGTGCGGGCGGCGTGCCGCGACGCGGCACACAAGCCTCAAGCTACATTAAGACCGGAATTTTGGTCTTTTGTAGGAAGTATTTCGATGCGCCGCCTAAGAAGATCTCTTTTATGCCGCTGTCCGAGTGCAAGCCCGCGACGATGAGGTCGAAATCGCCTGCGTCGGCATACTCTAGCAGCACCTGCCCCGGAATCTTGCCGTCTGCGTTTAGCGTCTCGAAAGCATCGATATTAACGTCGTGCAGCGCCAAATAATCGCTTATTCGGCGCTTCGTTTCGGGGATGCCCTCTTGGAGGTAGTGGTTTGCGGTGATGACGGTGACGGACTTGGCGCGCTGCAAAAGCTCCAGCCAATTATCGAGCGCTCGCGCAGACGCCGCAGTACCGGTGAGCGAAACCAAAATTTTATCCGCCCTAAACTCCTTCAGCTTGCGCGGTATGACGATGCAAGGCTTGCCGCTTTTGGTGACCGCTGCCTCGAACGTGCCAGTGATAGAGCCCGTAGGCGGCACCGAGACCAGCACCAAATCGCAATATTTAGAGTATTTCTCGACCAGCTCGGAGCGGATGCCTACCATATGCCTCAAAGCGGCGCTATTTGGGACGTGATCGTCGTCGTTTTGATCTAGGCCCAGCTTGGCGCATTCAGTGTCGAAGATCGCTCTGATCTCCTCGCGCTCGGCCTGCATCTCATCGCCCGCGGATTTTAAAAATTCCTCCATCAGCACGCCGCCTTTTAGCGTCATACGGACGTTGTAGATCATCTTAGGATCAAGCTGGCACGCC
>CAUONQ010000185.1:0-3639 GCA_963456995.1 uncultured Campylobacter sp.
ATGAAATTTGGCGCGTTGCTTTTGGACTGCTTTAGCGCCAAATTTTAAATCCATGTTATCCACCTGCTTTACAAAATTTAAAAATTTAAAATTTTTAGCTGATTGAGTGCTATCACTACGATCGCGACTGGCGCCACGAAGCGCAATAGCACGAAATACCACAGCTTAAAGCCCATTCGTCCCATATATGGGCGCAGTAGAATTTCGACGGCTCGTTTTTTGATCACGAATCCTACGAAAATCGCCACGATTATGCCGCTAAGAGGCATTAAGATATTCGAGGTTAGGTAATCAAGCACGTCAAAAAAGCTATTGCCACCTAGGCTAAAATACTCGCTCGTGCCCCCGTAATAACCCAAAATGCAGCATATCCCTAAAACATACGTCACGGCAAAAACTAAAAGCGAAGCGCGCTTGCGGCTTAGCTTGCGGGAGTTTACGAGATAATAAATCGCAGGCTCCAGCATCGAAATTGCAGAAGTAATCGCCGCAAATAATAGCGAGGTGAAAAATAAAAAGGCTAGGATGTTTCCGATCGCACCGAGCTTTGAAAAAAGTACCACCAGCGAGACAAACACTAGCCCTGGACCTTGCGCTTTGGGATCGCCGCCGAATTCAAAGATGAAAGTAAAGACGATAAGTCCCATCATCACGCCGATTAGGACATTAATGCAGACGATATTTATGCTTGAGGTTAGGATATTGGTGCGCGCAGGCAGGCTTGCAGCATAGGTCATAATCGTAGTAACGCCCAGCGAAAGCGTAAAAAACGCAAGTCCTAGCGCCGAAAGAACACTATCCTTATTAAGCTTGGAAAAATCTGGCACCAGTAGGAATTTCGCGCTACGTCCGAATCCATCGAAACTCGCGGCGTAAATTAGCATCAAAACCAGCAAAATAAATAGCGCGGGCATCATCCAGACATTAAGCCGCTCGATGCCGCTTTTGACACCTTTAGATACGATGAAAAAGCAAAATGCCGACGCTATGGTGAAGCACACCGCCGCGCTTGAAAAGTCGCTACCTAAAAGCGCTTTAAACGCTGCGCCGCTTTCATCTATACTTTTTGGCAGATAAAAAGCGCTTGAGACCACGTATTTTAGGATCCAGCCCATTACGACGCTGTAAAAAGCATAGATCAAAAGCGCACTAATCATAAAAAATCCCGCGTATTTCCATGCGCCTTTGTATGAGGGTGCGAGCTTTTCAAATGCGCGCACCGGATCACTTTCGCTTAGCCTGCCGATGACGATCTCGGCTAAAAAAATCACGAAGCTAACCAAAAGCGTCAGCAAAAGATATAGCAAGATAAAGGCGCTGCCGCCGTTGGTGCCTACTAAAGTGGGGAATTTCCACGCATTACCGAGTCCTACGGCGCTGCCTGCGACTGCGAGAATGAAGCCGATTTTGCTAAATTTATCGTTCATATTATGCCTTGTAGCGGAATTTGAAAGGGCAATATTAGCAAAATCTAGCTTAACTCGCCAAGCTAGCCGAGTGGAATTTAGGCAAACCCGCTATAATGCCGCGAATTTTAAAGGAGATAAAATGAAATCGATAAAAGAAGTGATGCTCTCTCGCCACAGCTGCCGTAAATTTTGCAGCTATAAACTAAATAGCGAGCTCGTGCGCGAGATACTTGATCTTGCGCGCTTAAGTCCCAGCTCATGCGGATTGGAGCCGTGGAGGATGATGATAATCTCGGATCCTTGCGAGCTAAAAGAGCTTTCTGTGGCCTGCAACAATCAGCCGCAAGTAGCTGAGTGCTCGCATGCCGTAATTTTAATCGCGCGTAACGATCTGCGCGTGGGCGAGGAGTATTTAGAACGAACCGTTCGCCGCCGCGCAAACACTCCGCAAAAATATAAAGCTGCGATGAATTATTTCCGCGCGAAATTTGCGGGCTTAGACGACGAAGCGCTGATGAACTATGCGACCAAGCAGCTTTATATCTTGGCGGCAAATATCGCTAATATTGCCGAAGGCTTTGATGTGCGCTCGTGTATAATGACCGGCTTTGACGCCGCGGCTCTGGAAAGATTCTGCGCTTTAGAGGCAAAATTTCGTCCTGCGATCGTAGTGGCTTTGGGACGTGGTGAGCCTAGCAAATACCCGCACACGCGCTACGAGCTGGATGAAATTTTAATCTCTCGCGGCGGCAGCAAAAAAAGATAAAATGGGTCTCTTCTGCTTGCAAAGCTAGGCGCAAGCTTCATTTATTAAAAGCGTCGTTTTGCGAAATTTTATCGGTTTAAAAGTGCGATAGCGTTAAAATGCGCTTAAAATTTCAAAGGATAATCATGCAAGTCAAACTTCTAAATTTCACTCCGCTTTGGGTCTGTTCAAACGCGATACGCACCTGCTGGCAGAGCTTTGAGCGCGGTGATTGCGGCGGCGCCAAAGACCTAGCGCTAATAGACCGCGTCGGTAATCAGCTCAAGCACTCAAGCACGCTCGAGCATCTCTACTACAACTTCTACATCAGCGGTATCTCTCGTGCGCTGCTTCAGGAGCTGGCGCGCCATCGCATGGCTAGCTTGTCGGTCAAATCCACGCGCTACACTCTCAAAGAATTACGCGGCGAGGACAGCTTCGCGCAAGGGGATTTCGAAAATGCCGCGCGATACATCGTGCTTACCGGCAACGAAGCGGTCGATAACGCAAGTATCGCGGCTCTTGAAAATCTACGCGTAATCTTACAAACCCCTATTAGCCTTGATATCGCCAAATACTGCCTGCCCGAGTGCTACAAGAGCGAGCTTAGCTGGAGTATAAACGCTCGCAGCTTGCAAAACTTCCTCACTCTGCGCTCTAGCAAGGCGGCACTTTGGGAGATCCGCGAGCTTGCGGGTAAAATTTACGAAGCGCTGCCGCAGGAGCATAAATTTATATTCCAAAGCTGCATGGCTAGCGGAGAGAAGATGCAGGGCGAGGAGTAGCGAGCGGAGTAAAATTTTGATATCAAGAGAGCTGCGATGATAAAACTTACGCAGATGAGAGCAGCTTTTGAAAAGGAGAAGCCGAATGCGCTTTATCTTAGCTACCTAGGATGGGTAAAAACCCTGATTCCGTTTTGGAGGCAGGCTGTCGCGAGGATTGCGGAGCTAAACGGCACGGCGGATGAAAAAAGAGACAAGCATCTGCGAGTTATCGACAGCTCTTTGCAGCTTTTGAAAGCTTGGCGATTTAAAAAGATAAAATACGTGCAAGCAAGAAGAAAAGAGATCGATAGCGCCATAAGTTTCATTCGAAACGGCGCCTTAACGCAGCAGGCATGTAGATACGCCTTTGCGCCCGTCTGTAGAAATTTAGCGGGCATCTTGCGCGGCTTTTTATATGTTTCAACTTTTGGTTATTCGGACGAGCAGCTTCCGACCGTATTCGCTCAAAAAATTTACGGCATTGCGCTGTGTCATACCCTCTTCCCCTTCGATACGGGCGATTTTGTGTATTATCTGCTGCGAGAGAAATCTATCCATACCGAAGATCCCACCGATTTGGATAACTGGCATTTGATGATGGAGATAGCGGGCGGCGATTTGGGGATTTCTGCGTTGATTGAGCGGCTAAACGAACGCGCGTATGAAATTTGGACGAATGACAAAACGCCGTTTGAATGGAAATACGACGAGGGAATTT
>CAUONQ010000186.1:0-3636 GCA_963456995.1 uncultured Campylobacter sp.
ACCCTATAAATGCCACGTGAAATTTGTGTAAAGAGCGCGCCGTCAGGATTAGAAAATTTAGCCAGGTTGCCTTCTTAAAATTTCGATGATTCTTGCCTTGAGCTCAACAAATAGCGCGCAAATTTCCTCTTCAGCCGCATAGTATCCGCTAAAATACCGCTTTAGCGAGCATTGAAAAGCCTCTAGCTTCGATAGCAGGGTATTCTTTGAAAACGGTAGTGCCAAATCTCAGTCCTCGACGATTAAAAATAGCGGTTTTGCCGAGCTTTGCGGCTCATCGCTTATCACAAAGTCGCAATCCTGCGCACTTGTGGCATGGTCCTTCAAAAATAGCTCCAGCGTCTTTTGTAAAATTTCGCAGTCGCAATCGATAAAAGCTTTCATCAAAGCCCCTTTTTAAATTTTATCATCTTAAACTTCTCGCCAAACTCCGCGCGCAGGTGATTGAACTGCAAAAGCGCGTTGTGATAGCCCTTCTCGCCGCTTTTTTGCATAAAAAGCTCTAAAAGCTGGACCGCGCCGAAGTCTATGAGAGCCGCGATCTGTCTTTTAAAATCCGCCGTCACGGCGCCCGCGTCCTCAAACGCCGCGCGTAAAATTTGAAAATTTACGTCGTAGGTAAGATCGCTTTTGCCGTAAAAATCGCTCAAGTTTTGCACCTCAAAGAAGCCAAAAACTTCGTGATTTCGGTAAATCCGCAGGCTAAAATCGCCGCTAGCGCCCATCCGCCCGTAATCAAAGGCGATGAAATAAAACCGCTGCGCGCTAGCGCAAATTTCGCGCGCGAAGCGAAAGTATCCGATCGGGATTTCGCCGCGCGATATGCCGAATCTGCGCGCGAGGGTTAAAATTTCACGTTCTTTTATGGGGGCAAATTTTGCCGCACCGCTCTTTACAAAAAGCATATTTTCGCCATCCACCGCCTCGCATTTAAAGGCGTCGAAAAGCTCGTTTGCCACAAAGATCGCATCTTTAAATTTCGCCTCGTGTACGCTTGTGAAATGCTTTAGCGCGATCTCGTCGCCGAAGCTCTCCGCAAAGCTTGCCCGCTGCAGCTCTCGCAGGCGCTCGTGCGGCTCGATAATCGCAAAGCTAAATTTATCAAGCGCCGCCGCGCCGCCCAGCGTAAAGATAGCTTGCGCTATGTCGCAAAGCAGCCGCCCGTCGTGCGAGCCGATCTCTACGATAGCGATTTTAGCGCTATTTTGTGGCTTTTTTGCAGGCGCAGCGCCTAAATTTAACTCGCTCGCCGCAAGGTTTTGCCGCGACCTATTTGAGCTTGCCGCCGTGTCTAAGCTTAACTCTTGCGCCGCGCAAAAATCCGCGCTTAGGCGTAAAATTTCGCGCGCGATGCAGATCCCAAAAAAGCTTCCTACGCTCACCGCAGTGTAAAAATCACCGCTCTTGCCGATTTTAGCGGCATTTGCGTAGTAGCTCTCGTTTAGCCAGCTCTCGAAAAAATCGCTAAATTTCACGCCCGCACTATCTCGTCCAGGCTCTTGCGTAGGCGCGCAAAGCCCTCTTTGATCTCGGATTTTTTGATATTTAATGCAGGCAAAAATCTAAGGGTGCATTTGCCGGATTTTAGGATCAAAAGTCCGTTTTGCAGGGCTTTGTTAAAGATCTCGCCCAGATTTTTTTCATCGCGCAGCACGAGGCCTTGCATCAGACCGAGCCCCACGCGCTTTTCGATCAGGCTAGGATAGTCTGCGGCGATGGCGTCCAGTTTTTTGATAAATCTTTTTATAGTCTTATCAAGCTTGCCGCTCGCTTTTAAAAACTGAAGCTGCGAAAGCACCGCAAGCGCCGTAGAGGTCGCCAAAAAGTTACCGCCGAAGGTGCTGCCGTGCTCGCCCGGAGCGAAAATGTTTTGCTGCGCCACGCACGCGCCGATCGGCACGCCGCCCGCAAGACCTTTGGCAAAGGTGATGATGTCGGGGCGGATGCCGTAAATTTGCGACGTTGCAAACTCGCCCGTGCGATATACGCCGCACTGCACCTCGTCGGTGATCAAAAGCAGCTTTTTCTCTTTCAAAACAGCCGCCAGCCTTTGCACGCTAGCCTTATCCAGAGGTTTAATGCCGCCCTCGCCCTGAACGAGCTCGATCATCACGGCGACGCTGTTTTCATCGATGTGCGCGATGATCTCCTCGATATCGTTGAAAAATTTAAATCCTGGCATATAGGGCGCAAAAATTTCGGGATGAAATTTCTCCTGCCCCGTAGCTTGCAAAGTCGCTAGCGTGCGGCCGTGGAAGGAATTTTGCAGAGTTAGAATTTCAAATTTTTTATTAGGGAAGTTTACGGTGCCGTATTTGCGTGCCATTTTGATCGCCGCCTCGTTCGCCTCCGCGCCAGAGTTGCAAAACACCGCGTAGCTGCGGTAGCCTAAAAGCTCGCTAATCTTTTGAGCCAGGGCTTCTTGAGGCAGAATTCTATAGATATTCGAGCCGTGGATGATCTGCGCGGCTTGCGTGCCGATCGCTTCAAGCACGATCTCGTTTGCGTGCCCCAGGCAGTTTACGCCGATGCCTGCGCCGAAATCCACGTAGTCCTTGCCCGCTTCGTCATAGACTATCGAGCCCTCGCCTCTTACCAGCGCCACGTTTACGCGCGCGAAATTATCCATCAAATAGTTCATTTTTTATACTCCACTTTAGGCAGATGCCAAGATTTGTAATAAGCCACCATGCGAAACACAACCCCTAAAACCAGCAAAATAAGCACCGAAACTACGCCGCTAAGCCCCAATCCATCAAGCACGAAATATATCAAGCCCACGCTCATGCTTATCGTGCCATAAAGCCCCGTATGCAAAAACCACGGCACTTCGTTCAGCAGCACGTCGCGCAAGATGCCGCCGCCCACGCCGTTGCAAAACGCGATCAGCACCACTCCAAAAACGTTATGATTGTAGCTTAGCGCAACCATCGCCCCGACTATCGAAAAGCTTACGACGTCGATCGCATCGGTTAGAATAAATAAAAATTTACCCTCCAAATCGCGGTTCTCGTAAAGTTTGGCAAAAATGGCTACGGCGCTTACCGCGAGCACGATGGTTACGGGCGCATAGTGCGTGAATGAGTAGATCTCGCGGCTTACCAAGGTGTCGCGCATGATCCCGCCGCCAAGCGCAGTCAAAAACGCCGCGATAAAGATCCCAAGCCAATCGCAGCCCTTCTTTACGCCGAATAAAAACCCGCTAAGCGCCGCCGAAGCGATGCCTACGCACTCCGTAAACTCTAAAATACTCATATCACAAACCGCTAAAATCCTTTTAAAAACGCATTTTACAACAACTAAATATAAATTTGGGTAAAGCGCGACGAGCGGGAGAAATTTAGGCGCGGTGAGATAAATTTCAGAGCGGCAGATAAAATTTGAGCGCGGTGAATTAAAATTCTATGAGACAGAATTTCGCTAGGTAGAATTCTGCACGGCAGAATTCTATGCGGCTAAAATACGGCGTCGCCAGAGCGCAAATATAAAATTTAGACTTGAAATTTATAAACGGCTGTGGAGATAAAATTTCATAGAATTTTATCGCAGTTAAACTACAGCGTCGCGGCCTAGCAAAAATTTTATTTTGAAATTTTCAGCATCTGTGCGCTAGGAAGAATTTAACGCTACAAAGTC
>CAUONQ010000187.1:0-3613 GCA_963456995.1 uncultured Campylobacter sp.
GTCACATACTCGCGCATTGGCTAAGGAACGCGCAATTTATTAGTCGAATCGGCGCGAAGCCTTGAAGTCGCGAAGTCGCGCTCAAAAATTCCGCCGCGCAGATTTGAATTAGTGACTTAAAGTAGCAAAGCAATACCCCAAAATTTAGCCGTGAGGCGGACGACGAACGATTTATTAATCGGATCGGCGTAAAGTCACACCAAAAATTTCGTCGAGTGGAGTTGGTTGCTGTGCCCGTTTATGCGTCCACTAAAGCCTTGTAGCCTCAAAATCCGTCGCGTAGATTTGATCGGCGCCTAGGCGCTTGGATCGATCGTAAAATCAGGTCTCAAAAATCCTGTTACTCGGTTTTGACCTGCTGCGCGATTTTCGCGGCGTATAAAGGCGGTAAAACGAGATCGTTAGGGTAGCTTTAAGGTGCAGTGCGATTTTTTCGCTTGCGTATGCGGTTTTTGAGGCGCTTGGTAATTTCAGTTTACTCGCAGAATTTTAAGATACGCGGTTTTTGAGACTATAGCAGCGGGATTTTGGGTTTTTAGTGCGAAGGTATTTGGCGAATTTGCAGTGCTATGGCTTTGATTTTTGTCGAGAAATCTTAGAATTTTACGATTTCACAAGAGAATTTTGTGTGTTTTGCCGCCGCGTCGAACTTAAAATTTCATCTTGCCGCCGCGTAATATTGCGCGCCCAATCTTTCCATTTTTTTAAATACGGCGTATGTTTTGAGATTTGCGTCCGTTTTTGAAATTTTACTCCGAATAAACGCCGAATTCACAAAATGAGCCGCCCGGTAGATAATGTTAAAAAGCCTGCAAGCTTGCAATGCAAAAGCTAAAGCCTCATGAGAGTTTGCCGATAATTTAGCCGCTCAGAATGCTACGACTTTAAAATTTCGCGAGTTAAATTAAAATTTATGCCACTTGCTGCGGCTGATAAAATTTCGCGAGCTAAATTGCGTTGAAATTTTACGAACGGCGACAGAAATATTCGGCGTAGAATTTTATTTGGCTTGTTTATGCGGAGCGAGGGTTTAAGCTTGCAAGTAACCGCGATTTTTGCTTTACGCTCGCACCAACCGTCCAAAGCACCACCGCGTATTAGCGCGATGTTTATCTTGGCTACGCTTTTAATGCGCTAGGTTTTGTGTCGCCGTAAAATACAAATTTACGAGCTTTTGGGATTGTAGATTAATTTTGCGTGCTTGCAGATCGTTTTTGAAATTTTGTCAAAATATGAAATTATATCCGCGCAACGCCCATAAATTTCTCAGCGCTAAACGGATGATCCAGCTCGCAGCGCTGCTGTTTGAAATTCATAGTGCCTGTAAGCCGCTTTTTAAAGTTTCGACAAAATACGAAATTTCGCTCATGAAGCATGAATCTGTCTCCGTAATGTAGAATTTGCCCACGACCGCAAATTTACGCATGCAATAATGCGGCGTCAAATTTTGTTTCGGTATAGCAGCGTTGAATTTCTTGGGCGGAAAGCGTATCGATTGATCTTGCCACATCGTGATGAGCGCGTGCGTTTAATGCTTGAGCGGATTGAATTAGCTCGCGCGTCCATGAAATTTATTAGCCGATCAAATTTTATGCGCGTCAGACAGCCTTCGAATTATGCTCGCTCGCGTAACAAATCCATTAAGCTGAGTTTTAAATTCTGTCTATCTGCCTCAAATGGAAATTTTATCTGCAAAATAGGCGAAGTGCAAATTTAATTTGAATGCCGCTCGCCTGCCTGTGAAATTCCGCCGCGTTACGGCGTGCTAAGGCACCCGAAGCGCCGCATTGTACGCTACGGTTTGCCGCCTCACAGCTCGCTAAAACGCTCAAAGCGGGCTTTTAGAGATTTTGCATTTTTGTTTAAAAGCTCTGCTTGCACGGCAAGCTTATCTGCGTATGTTTGAAGCGCCGTCGCATACTTAGCATGCGTCTCAAAGTCCGATTTTAGCGCGTAAATTTCATCTTTTACCGATTTGATATTTTGCGCGAGCGCCTCGTCTTTTACGAAGGTGCGGATCGTGCCTAAAAGCGCCAGCAGCGTCGTGGGTGATGCCGCAAAAATGCCGATTTGCGCGCAGTATTCAAGTACCTGCGGCAGCTTCTCGCAGACATAGACGAAAACCGCCTCACTGGGCACGAATAGCACCGCAAACTCCGTGCTAAGAGGCGGTATGATGTATTTTTCCGCGATATCTGCGGCGTGCTTTTTCATATCAGTGGCGAGTTGCTTATCCGCACTAGCAAGCGCTGCGGCGTCGTTTGAGGCGGAGGCAGTGATGATCTTTTCATAGCTTTGAAGTGGGAATTTTGAGTCGATGCAAAGAATTTTTTCTTTTGCGATATGCAGCGCGCAGTCCGCAATCCTGCCGTTTGGTAGGTGCTTTTGCAGCTCGTAAAATGCAGCGTTTTGCCCGTAAATCATCGATAAAATTCTCTCTAATCGGTACTCGCCGAAGTTGCCGCGCAGCTTGACGTTGCCTAAAATCGAGTTTAGCCTTGCGATTTCGTCACGCACCTGAAGCGCAGTTTTATTTTGCTCGCTCATTCGCGCTAAATTTTCCGCTATGTCCTTAAAGCCGTGATCCAGCGAGCTTAAATTCTCGCTAAGCGCGCTATTTTGGCGCTGCAAACCCTCGCCTAGGGATCTATTAAGATAATAGAGCTTATCGTTAAAGCCGTCGTTTAGGCTTTGATTTAGCTTAAAAAGCTCGGCACTTGCTCTCGCACTTTGAGCTGTGAGCCTTTCGTTTAAAAGCTCGCTAAGCGTGGAGTTTGCATCGCTTATGCGGCGGTTTTGCAGCACGAGCGCAATCAGCAGGGCAAGCACTAGCGCAGCAAAAAATGCAAACGCCGCGAGCAAAATCCCATCAGCGCCCATTTTCTTGCACGCTTTGCGGATCTAAAATTTCATTTTTGTAGCGCAGATATTCGATATCGTTGTTAAGCGCACGATTTTCCTCAAGCAAAACTTCGTGCTTGGTACGAAGCGCGGCGATGTCGCGGCTGATGTAATAAATTTCGTTGCGGATATAAATCGCCGGCACCGTCAGCAAAAACGCAAATCCGATCAGCAGATAAACGACTAAAAGCTGATAAAGCGTGAGATTTTTCTCCTTTTTTTTCTCGGCATCGTAGTTGCGTAGCAGCTCGTCTTGTGCGCCCGCGAAACTGCCGTAACCGCGCCCTGCAGTAAGGCTTGAATAATCCTGCACGCCCATATCCGCGTAATTTTGATTTTGCGTGCTTGCAAAGCTTGCACCCGCAAACGCCGCATAATCCGCCGTGCCAATAAAATTGGCACCTGCAAAATCGCCGTAGCTCGCTTCGGTTGCGGATTTCTCGCTGCCGCGATTGGCTAAAAGATTTGCGTCGCCACGTCCTTTTAATTTTACTTTGCTGCTTTTATTAAATTTTGTTCCGCTACTTTCGGAATTTAGATAGTTTTGGGCGTTTGTGAAGCCTGAACTTTCGAATTCCAAGCCGGTAAAATCGTCGTAACCGCCCGCTGCGCCCGCGTAGTTTCGTTTTACGGCAAGATCCGCGGTAAGCTTATCCTCTAGCTCCTCATCCGTCAGATCCTCCATAGCTCGTCTTTTTGCAAGCTCTATGCC
>CAUONQ010000188.1:0-3606 GCA_963456995.1 uncultured Campylobacter sp.
CCATTATACGTTTTAAAATTTCACTCGTGCATCGCCGAAGCAAATCAAATTTTTAAAAATTTTAATCAAACGCCCGATCGCAAATCGCGCTTTTAAATCCGCTTAAATCTATCAAGGCGTGCCTTGGACCTAGATAATCTTGCGGTCGCTCGCAACGTTATCGTTTGGCGCGGTTTGGGGCACGCGTATCCGACGCGGCGATTGATTAAATTTAGCCTGCACATGGACTCGCCACTCAAATTCGCCCCTGCGTATTCGATCCTACCTGCCGCACCCCGAGCTTCCGTTTTTGCTTCCTCAAGCAGAGTAATCTTACGCATTCCCTGCGAGCTTTACCGCGCTTTGACGGTAGCCGTAAGTAAAATTTTTTAACGGGTGCCTTCTTAAACCCCTCCGTCGCAGACCGATACTTGATACAAACGGCCCGCATGAGAAAAAACGAACTCAAAAGAACAAAACGTGCGCGAGACAGAGCGGGTAGCCGCCGAGATCGCGCCGAATGAAATTATAATATAACACACAAAAACCCTCGTCATTGGCGCCTGAAAGCTTTAGCTCGAAGCAAAACGCTGCGAGCAGATTTAAAATTTTATCCCTAAGAGCTTCATCTATCGCATGCGTCGCGCCGCATTTAATTCGCCGTTTGCCGCCGCGCAAGCTGCGAAATTAGCCCAGCTTCTGTTTCAGAAGCTCGTTCACCTTCGCAGGATTAAACGCGCCCTTGCCCTCTTTCATCACTTGGCCTACGAAGAAGCCGAATAGCTTGTCCTTGCCGCCGCGATAGTCCGCGACCTTCTCCTCGTTCGCGCTCATCACGCGCGCTATGATCTCCAAAATAGCGCCGTCGTCGCTTACTTGCCTCAAGCCCAGCTTATCGATGACCGAGCTTACAGCCTCGTCGTGCTCCATTAAATAATCAAGCACCTCTTTGGCGGCCTTTTGAGACACTGCGCCGCCTTCGATCGCGCTTAAAAGCTCGCTCATCTTCGCGCTACCTACGGGCGAATCCTCGATCGTAACGCCATTTTTGAGCCTGCCTGCAAGCTCGACGGTAAGCCAACTCACGCAGAGTTTTGGCTCGTGCCCCGCAGCAATCAGTTCCTCGAAAAATCGCGCATTTTCGTAGGTCGAGATTATGATCTCGGCGTCCTTCTCTTTAACGCCCAGCTCACGGACGTAGCGTGCCTTTTTCTGATCGGGTAGCTCGGGGATCTGCTGCGCAGCAGCTAGCATCTCGTCATCCACGATCACGGTTAGCAGGTCGGGATCGGGGAAGTAGCGATACTCGGCGCTGTCTTCTTTGCTACGCATCGGCTTGGTGATAAGCTTAGCGGTATCAAAAAGGCGCGTTTCTTGCACGACCTCTTGCTCATATTTGCCGTCCTGCCACGCTTCGATCTGACGCTCGATCTCAAACTCGATCGCCTTTTGGATAAATTTAAAGGAGTTTAAATTTTTAATCTCCACGCGCGTGTAGAGCTTTTGCTCGCCTTGCGGACGGATGCTAACGTTTACGTCGCAGCGAAACGAGCCTTCTTGCATATTTGCGTCGCTGATATTTAAAAAGCGCAAAATGCTGTGGAGTTTTTTTAGATACGCGACCGCCTCGTCCGCAGAGCGCATATCGGGCTCGCTTACGATCTCCAAAAGCGGCGTACCGGCGCGGTTTAGATCGACCAGGCTGCGCGAGCTTTCGTGATTATTTTTGCCCGCATCCTCCTCTAGGTGCGCGCGCGTGATGCCGATGCGCTTGCTCTGTCCGTCCGCGGCTATGAAAAGCTCGCCGTGCTCAACGATCGGGATCGTCCACTGCGAAATTTGATACGCCTTGGGGAGGTCGGGATAGAAGTAATTTTTGCGGTCGAATACCGACTTGCGATTGATCGTCGCATTGACGGCGGTGCCGAAGCTGATAGCTTTTTTAACCGCCTCTTCGTTTAGCACGGGAAGAGCGCCCGGAAGCGCCAAGCAGGTCGGGCAGACGTGCGAATTCGCCTCGTCGCCGAAGCTCGTGGGGCAGGAGCAGAAAATTTTGGTTTTGGTATTTAGCTGGCAGTGTACCTCTAGGCCGATCACGGTTTCAAACATAAACTTAACCTTTTAGAATAAAAATTTCGCGTAATTTTACAATTTTTTGCTTTAATACTCGCTTGTAGCGGTGCACGGCGCGGCTAAATTTTAAAATTTAATCGGATAGATTCTACTCTCCGCCGCTAAGGAGCTTTTCTTTCAAATCGAAAACATCGACCATCAAGCAGGTGATGATGACGCATATCACGCCTGGAGCGGTGCAGATGAAGAGGAATTTTAACCCCAAAAAATAAAATGACGGATAGGCAAAAAAGACGAATGCGCCGACGAAAATCAATCCGAACGACGCACCCACGAGGAAGTATAAGAAATTTCGCTTAAAATTAATGCTCATCGACGATCACGGCGCCCGCTAGATAAACGTAGCTTAAAACCATGAAAATAAAAGTCTGCAAAATCGCCATAAAAGTAAGCAGCGCAAACGGTACCATCGGTATTAGCGCAGGAGCGAGAGTAAGCATAACGAGCAGGAAAGTATCGTCGCCTTTGATATTACCGAAAAGTCGGAAAGAAAGCGATACGACGCGCGAAAAATGCGAGACGATCTCTATGACGAACATAAACGGAGCTAGGATTTTCACAGGCCCCATAAAGTGCTTTAGGTAATTAATCACGCCGTGCTCGCGAACGCCCTCAAAATGATAGTACAACCAAACGCAAAGTGTAAGCGAAAGGGTTAAATTTAAACTCGCGCTCGGCGACTCAAAGCCTGGTACCAAGCCGATAACGTTACTAAAAAATATCACAAATCCCAATGTTGCGATTAGCGGAAGATATTTTTTAGCTTGTTCCTCGCTACCCATCGCGTCCTTACCGATCGTTAGCACGCCGCTTAGGTAGGCTTCGGCGATATTTTGCATGCCGTGTGGCACAAGCTGAAGCGAGCGAGTGGAGCAAAGCGCGACGGCTACGATGATAGCGACGACCAAAAAGAAGTAAAAAAGGTAGATAAAAGTGTGGTCGTAAGAAATTAAACCGCCGAAAAGGAAGATGTCTTTTAGCATAAAAACCCTTGATCGTTGAAATTTGAGGCGTATTTTACACTTCTATTCGTTAAAGTATATTTAAATTTACGCCAGCGAGTAAAATTTTGAGCTTTGCGAGTTCTTGCACCGCCTACTTGCCTAGCACTTTCGTCTAGCTTGCGCGCCATTTCGACGGGGATTTTGCATTTTTTTGGTATTTAACTTCACATTTTCAGCATTTCAGCAAATGACAAAATTTTAGCTGGTAACTACGGAATTTGGAGCTATACTGTTAATACTATTTTTGCAAAATAGAATTTAATCTAGCATACAACGAAGCCCTAAATCGGTTGCGTGGTAAAATTTGCGTTTACGAATACGAAAAATACGATGAAATTTACCGCGACGGTATCGCGATAAATTCCAAGAATTCCAAGAATTACGCTCAGCTCAAAAATCATAGTTAAAATTTAGCAAACTCTGGACCCGATTGCTAAAATTTTATAAAATTTATATAAAAACCATGACATCTTGCCACTCAATGTTGTAT
>CAUONQ010000189.1:0-3580 GCA_963456995.1 uncultured Campylobacter sp.
TTGCGGCGATGATGAGGATAAAAAATCAAGCGATACCCCGACCGAGGCCAACACCACGCAGCCTCAGTCAGAAACCGAAGCCGTGATCCAGGTCGATTATACCGCTCCTTTTACACTTCAGCTAAGTAACGGAAAAATTTTAAATATGCAAAAGACGAAACAGGGCTTTCGCATCGACAATAACTCCACTGTGACGCTATTTACGTTTTTTACGCCGTGGTGCGATGCCTGCGCTGTGCAGGTAAGCGCACTAAATGCCGCCAAACAAGCTTACTCGGGCAAGCTTGACATAATCGGCGTGATGATCGGTGATGCGAGCTTAGACGATGCAAAAAATTATGCAAGCGCACACGAAGTAAATTACGCGATCGCTTACGGTGAAGGGACGGACTTTTTTACAAAGGCGCTAGGCGGCATAAACGAAGTGCCGTATATGGCGATCTACGACGAAAAGGGTGAGTTTAGCGCGCAGTATTTCGGGCTGATGCCGGAAGAAATTTTAATGACCGAATTGGAGAAAATTTTCTGATGTTCGAATTTTTTAAAAAAGGGCTTAGCAAGACCATAGACGCGATGCGAGGTGCAAAGGGCGAAGATAAAATTTCAAAAGAAATTCTAGAGGAGATGCTGCTTGAAGCCGACGTAGGCTACGAGCTCGTGGAAGAGATTTTAGAAAAACTTCCCGCAAAAAAGCTAGTTGCCAAAGATGATCTTAAGGACATTTTGAAGAACTATTTCGATTACGAGATCGCTAAAGCCGCAGATGAGAAGCCCTTCGTAGAGCTCATCATCGGCGTAAACGGCGCGGGCAAAACTACAACAACCGCAAAGCTTGCAAATTTATATAAAAATAGCGGCCAAAGCGTGATTTTAGGCGCATGCGACACCTTTCGCGCGGGCGCGGTCGAGCAATTAAAAAAATGGGCGCAGATTCTAAATTTACCGATCGTAGCGACTGCGCAGGGGCACGATCCCGCGGCCGTGGCATTTGACACCGTAAGCTCGGCAAGTGCAAAAAACATCGATCGCGTCCTGATCGACACCGCCGGACGCCTGCAAAATCAGAAAAATTTAGCCGCAGAGTTAGAGAAGATCGTGCGAATATGTGACCGCGCAAAAAGCGGCGCGCCGCACCGCAAGATCATCGTGCTCGACGCCACTCAGGGAAATCACAGCGTCGCGCAAGCTAGGGCATTCAACGAGATCGTAAGGCTCGACGGCATCATCATCACGAAGCTCGACGGCACGCCCAAAGGCGGCGCACTTTTTTCCATAGCGCGCGAGCTGCGGCTACCGATACTTTTCGTCGGCGTGGGCGAACGGATGGAGGATTTGGCGGAATTTAACTCGGATCAGTTCGTAGAGACGCTGGTGGATGGAATTTACGCTTAAACTCTGCGTGTCTGCGCAAATTTATATTCATATTCTCGCCGAAGAAGTTTAAATTGTACGCGCTGAAATGCTCGGCAAATTTTGCCGCTCTATTATCTTAGAATAAATTTTACTTAGAATTTTACGATTTTCGTTTTAGAATTTTACAAAATTTTAGCTCACGTGCACTGCATAAAAAACGCACTCGTCCGCATCCGTTCGCACCAAAATATGTATAAAATCCCTCCGCCCGCAACGCGGCGTGCTTACAAGAATTCTTCAATGATCTCAAGCCGCTTAAATTTCACGGCTATCCTCTGCCCGCTCGCAAAGATAAAATCATACTCGCAAACGCCTTTAGGCTTTAGCGAAAATTGATGTACTATCAGATCGTTATTTTTAAAGCTCTTGTCGTCCGTTTTGAAGCGGACGGCTAGAACGTTTTTGAAAACAAATTTAAAATTTCTATCTTGGTAGGGCGATAAAAATTTCATCGCTAGTCTATCTTCGTTTTTTAAAATGCCAAATTTAAATTCAGTCAAAACGGCGTCGTGAAGGGTCTCTTTCGTATTAAACAGATACCTTTTCGGATCCAAGACAAACTGCCTGATAGGCTTTGCTATTTCGTTTTCATTCTTACGAAGCGACTTAAAATAATCGTCAAAATACCAAACATTGCCCCTTCTTTTTATTTTTGCCGTGATTATCCGTCCATCCATTTGTGCATTTTTCTTAAATTTTACTCACGTGCACTGCATAAAAAACGCGCTCACACGCGTCCGCTCGCACCAAAACACATACAAAATCCCGCCGCTGCCAAACATTACCTCGCCGCCTTGCTCGCAGCTTGGAAGCTCGCTGTCAAGCTGCATCAAAAACTCCATCTTTTCGCCGCATATCGGACACGTCGGCACCGAGGCGCCCTGTATCCACGAAGGCTCGCCGCCGATGCGCGCGAGGTTTTGCCTGCTGTTTGACATCCCCCAGTCCTGAGTCGCCCAGCGCGCGGGCGTAGGCGCAAGCGCGACCTCACACTCCTTTATCGGCTCGTCCTGCACGTATTCGACCTGCGTTCTGCTTCCGATACGTCGCGGCATACCCTGCGCATCGTGCTCGTAAAAGACTACTTTGCCTTCGTTTATCTCTCTAACATGCGCGGCGAGGATTAGGCGCGGCAGCGATCGCACGGGCAAGTCACGGGGCGGCGGGTCAAGAGTGATGAGATGAAATAGCGGATTTTGCGCATCGCCGTCCGCCTCGTCCAAAACCCCGCCGAGCTTATATCCAGCCTCGCCGCTCTCAAGCCGCCAGGTCGGATGGTGCTTCGCCAGATGCGCCGCATAGGGTGCGCCGAAATAGCCGCGCGGAAAGATTATGTGATACGCGCGCTGGCCGCAGTATCTTTTGAGCCTTAATTTCTCGCCGCCAAAGCTTATTTCATAGTTCGAGGCTTTTTGTGATTTATCGGAGTCGGCTTCGTCCGCGTTAAATTCGGCGCCGTTTGCAGCATCGCACGCTTCATCTAAATTTACATTAGCTCGCGATATGTCGCACTCGCTCGCTTGAGCTTGCTTGGCACCGCCGCATTCGTCCGCATCCATTTTTAAAATTTCATCCGCCGCTTGAGCCGCGCCGTCTGCGTCAAATTTAGATCGCTCAAAAGTAAATCCCACGGCCTCTAGCCAGTAGCCTATAATATATTCGAGCAAATCGCACGGACGGTCGAAGAAGTCCTCCGCAAGCGCGAACTCGCAGGCAAATTTTACGTTTCGCGGATCGCGGGTTTGTAGCAGGCAGCTAAAAATTTTTTGCTTATTATCTTCGCTCGTCTGCGGATCCGCAAGCCTCTCGCGCCAGATTTGCGAGCTTTCGTAACTAAGCCCGCGCCACGGATACTCCGCGTAATACGCGCTCTCGTTCGGCTGCAATTTAAAAAGCTCGCCCAGATACGGGTGCAAAAGCGGCACGAACTCGAGACTTGCCGCTGCGATGACCTCTTCGGCGTTTTTCCAGCGTGCGCTTTTTTCATCTCTGCCGCGTTGACGTGCGCTTTTGCCCGTGTATTCGCCCGCCCGCGCATTCTCTTCGGTCTGGATCGCGCTTTTGTCCTGCGTCGTTTCGCGCCCCTGCGCCGCCTCCTCGCGTAAAATTTCAACCGCCGTAGCGATCAAAGCTTTAAAATCCTCCTCGCCCGCGTAGCCCATAGCGT
>CAUONQ010000190.1:0-3576 GCA_963456995.1 uncultured Campylobacter sp.
GTAAAGCAGATTAACTTTAAACGCCGTTTTAAAATTTAAAGATGCGCCGGGAGTTGGCGATAAAGCTATCGCAACACCCTAGCGCTCGTTAAGCTTAGCCGTTGCGCTTATTGATGATCTCTTCGCCGACGTGTTTAGGAACTTCGCCGTAGTGATCAAATTCCATCGAATAGGTCGCGCGACCCTGCGTCTGAGAGCGCAGATCGGTCGAGTAACCGAACATCTCCGAAAGCGGGCAGAACGCGTCGATAATCTTGTTACCGCCACGCTCGCTCATGTTATTGACCTGTCCGCGGCGCTTGTTTAGATCGCCGATGACGTCGCCCATATACTCCTCGGGAGTTTCTACCTCGACCTTCATCATAGGCTCCAAAATTACGGCACCCGCTTTTCTAGCGCCCTCTTTAAAACCCATAGAAGCGGCGAGTTTGAACGCCATTTCGGAGCTATCGACCTCGTGGTAGCTTCCGTCATAGACCGTTACGCGCACATCCTCGACCGGGTAGCCCGCTAAAACGCCATTTTGCATCGCCTCTTGGCAGCCTTTATCGACTGCAGGGATGTATTCTTTCGGAATCGCGCCGCCTTTTATATCGTTTACGAACTCATATCCGGTGCCTGGCTCCAAAGGCTCTAGGCGCAAAAATACGTGACCGTATTGACCGCGACCGCCCGATTGTTTGGCGTATTTGTACTCCTGCTCGACCATTTTGCGGATAGTCTCGCGATATGCGACCTGCGGCTGTCCGACCTCGGCCTCGACTTTAAATTCTCTAAGCATTCTATCTACGATAATCTCGAGGTGCAATTCGCCCATTCCCGAAATGATCGTCTGTCCACTCTCTTCGTCGGTCGCAACCCTGAAGCTCGGATCTTCTTGCGCCAATTTTTGAAGCGCAATACCCATTTTTTCTTGATCGGCTTTGGTTTTAGGCTCTACAGCTACGCTGATAACGGGATCAGGAAATTCCATACGCTCTAAAATTACTTTATCTTTTTCGCTAGCTAGCGTATCGCCCGTAAGGGTATCTTTAAGACCCACGACGGCGCCGATCTCGCCCGCATAAAGCTCCTTGATCTCTTCGCGTTTATTCGAGTGCATCCTTAGCAAGCGTCCGATGCGCTCCTTTTTACCCTTGCCGGTATTTACGACGTAGCTGCCGCTTTCCAAAACGCCGCGATAAACGCGCACGAAGGTAAGCTGTCCTACGAACGGATCGGTCATAATCTTAAATCCAAGACCCGCGAACTCACCCTCGTCGGTAGAGCTTACGTGAACCTCGCTGCCGTCCTCATACTGACCCTTAATCGCAGGCACTTCATCAGGTGCAGGTAGATAATCTACGACCGCATCTAGCAAAGGCTGCACGCCCTTGTTTTTAAATGCGGTGCCACATAGCATAGGAAAAAAGCTTAGACTTAAGCAACCTTTCTTGATACCTTTTTTGATTTCCTCCACACTTAGCTCTTCGCCGTTAAAATACTTCTCCATCAAAGCTTCATCAGTCTCTGCTACCGCCTCAATCATCTTGTCGCGATACTCTTGCGCTTTTTCTCGTAATTCAGCAGGAATTTCAACGATCTCGGGAGCAGAAGGACCCTTGCTATCATCCCAAACGAGCGCCTTCATAGTAACTAAATCGATAACGCCCTTGAAATCGTCCTCTGCGCCGATCGGAATTTGAATCGGAACCGGATGAGCTTTGAGCCTATCTTTTACCTGCTGTTCGACATTATAAAAATTTGCGCCGACGCGGTCCATTTTATTTACGAAAATGATGCGTGGAACATGGTATTTATTCGCTTGACGCCAAACGGTCTCGCTTTGAGGCTGAACGCCTCCTACAGAGCAAAATACTGCTACCGCACCATCTAAAACGCGCATCGAGCGCTCCACTTCGATAGTAAAATCAACGTGGCCCGGGGTGTCTATCAAATTTATCTGATGATTATTCCAAAAGCAGGTGGTTGCCGCAGACGTAATCGTAATGCCGCGCTCGCGCTCTTGCTCCATCCAGTCCATCGTAGCGGCGCCCTCGTGAACCTCGCCGATCTTATGGCTCATACCGGTAAAAAATAGAATTCTTTCGCTCGTAGTCGTCTTTCCGGCGTCGATGTGAGCGGCAATTCCGATATTTCTAACCATATGTAAAGGGGTTTTTCTTGCCATGACGCCCTCCTACCAACGATAATGCGCAAAAGCTTTGTTGGCTTCTGCCATCTTGTAGGTGTCTTCCTTCTTCTTAAATGAAGAGCCTTTAGAATTTGCGGCGTCCATAAGCTCGTAAGCCAGACGCTCTATCATCGTGCGCTCGCTTCTTTTTCTCGCAAAGGAGATGATCCAGCGAATAGCCAAAGCTTGCTGTCGAGCTGGCCTAACCTCGATCGGAACCTGATAAGTTGCACCGCCTACACGACGAGATTTTACCTCCATCAAAGGCTTAACGTTATCGATGGCATCGTTAAAAATTTCGATACCTTTCTTCTCGCCGCCTTTATTGTCAATGAAATTTAAGGCGCCATACATGATCTCGGTAGCGACGCTCTTTTTGCCGTCGAACATAAGCGAATTAATAAATTTTGTGATTACTTTGCTGTCATAAATCGGATCGGGCATAACTTCCCTAACGGGAGCTTTTCTTCTTCTCATTTTATTCCTTCAAATTTTAAAATTTTACTCAAACTCGGCAAAATCTAGTGCCAGTCTGTTTAGGCCAAACTATTTTTTAGGTCGTTTAGCACCGTATTTTGATCTTGCAACGGTTCGTTTCGCAACGCCTGCAGTATCTAGCGCACCGCGGACGATGTGATATTTAACGCCCGGTAGGTCCTTTACGCGACCGCCACGAACTAGCACGATGGAGTGCTCTTGTAGATTGTGACCTTCACCGCCGATATAGCTGATGACTTCAAATCCGCTAGTAAGCCTTACTTTGGCAACTTTACGAAGCGCAGAGTTTGGTTTTTTAGGGGTCGTGGTATAGACCTTAGTACAAACTCCTCTTCGTTGAGGGCAATTCTTTAGCGCCGGAGACTTCGATTTCTCGGTAAGCTTCTTGCGCTCTTTTCTGACCAATTGATTTATGGTTGGCACATCTTTCCTTTCACAAAAATTTATTCAAAAAGATTTGGATTATACTTTGTTTAAACTTACAGAAACGTAAATTTAACTAAATTTTAATCTCTAATCAGTACAAACTCTCCGCCACCGCAGATCACTAAGCAGATCGCAGCGGAAAGATACAGATATATGATTTCCAGCTCAAATCCGCCCACGCCGGTAAGCGCGCTCAGCGGAGTATGTAGGACATATATTATCATGAGCACGTTTGCGATCACAAGTAGAGCGCCTATGCGGCAAAATACGCCTATAATTATCATCGCTGGCGCCAGCACCTCGCCTACGTATGCGCCGTAAGCCACTAAATCCGGAATTCCTCTAGCTACCAGCATCGATTTTACGCCGTCTATGCCGTGAGTAAGCTTAAAAATTCCGTGCATTAAAAGACAAACTCCAAGCCCCAACCTGATAAACAACAGACCGAAATTTATGTTGATCATATTCATGTTTCATCC
>CAUONQ010000191.1:0-3557 GCA_963456995.1 uncultured Campylobacter sp.
GATCGCACAGATCGACTCAGTCACGCAAGAAAACGAGATCGCGCAGCAAAAGGCGCAGCTTCTGATCCACGAAGCCAATTTAGCTTCGGCAAAGATCGCCGCGGCAAACGCTAAAACGCAGTATAATCGCGAGCTTGAGCTGTATAAAAGAAACGCCGCTTCCAAAGAGGCTGTGGAAAACGCCAAAAATAGCGCCGCTTTAAAAGAGGCCGAGCAGAAGCAGATCGAGGCGCAGATCGAGCAGACCAAACTTCAGCTAAGCACCGCAGAGACGAATTTCGGCTATACCAAGATCACGGCTCCGATAAGCGGCACGATCGTTTCCATGCCGGTAGAGGAGGGCAAAACGGTAAATTCCAACCAAACTACGCCTACGATCGTAAAGATTGCCGATCTAAGCAAGATGGAGATCAAGATGCAAATCGCAGAGGGCGATATATCCAAAGTAAAGGTCGGAATGGACGTAGAATACTCCATATTATCGGATCTGGATAATATCAAAAAGGCTAAAATTTACAAGATCGATCCGGGCCTTACCACGCTTAGCGACGGGACTTACGATAAAACTTCCAGCAGCTCTTCATCTTCCAGTAGCAGCGACAGCGCGATCTATTTTTACGCAAAGATGCTCGTAGACAATGAAAATGATTTTTTAAAGATCGGAATGACGACCGAAAACAACATAATCGTAAGCGAAGCGAACAATACGAGCTACCTACCTACCTCCGTTATCAAGCGCGACGCAAAAGGCGATTATGTCACGGTGCTTAACGGCAAAGAGCCTGAGCAGCGATACGTAAAAACGGGCGTCAGCGACGATTTAAATACTGAAATTTTAAGCGGTTTGGATGAAAAAGATGAGGTGCTTATAGCCGACGGAAAAGCCGCGCCGTTAAATATGGACGGGCCTCCGATGGTGTTTTAGTTAAAATTTTATGGTGTAAAGATGCTAGAGCTTAAAGATATAAACAAAAAATTCATTCTCGGCGATAACGAAATCCACGTGCTAAAGGACGTAAGTTTAAATATCGAAGCGGGCGAGTTTATATCGATAATCGGGCAATCCGGAAGCGGAAAATCGACGCTGATGAATATAATCGGCTGCATCGATACGCCAAGTAGCGGAAGCTACAAGATCGAAGGTCGCGAGACCGCGAATTTAAGCGGCGACGAGCTCGCGGCGCTTAGAAGTAAAAAATTCGGCTTCGTCTTTCAAAAATACAATCTCATCGCTACGATGGATGCGACCGCAAACGTCTCACTGCCTGCGGTGTATGCGGGCGTAGGGGCGAGCGAACGAAGCAAGCGAGCGGTAGAGCTTTTGAATAAGCTGGAGCTTGGCGATCGCACTAAAAATTTACCGAGCAAGCTTAGCGGCGGGCAGCAGCAGCGCGTAAGTATCGCCCGCGCTCTAATAAACGGCGGCGAAGTGATTTTGGCAGACGAACCTACCGGCGCGCTTGATAGCAAAAGCGGCGAGACGGTGATGCAAATTTTAACGGCGCTGCACAAAGAGGGCCACACCATCATCATAGTTACGCATGATGCGCATATTGCGGAATTTGCGGATCGTATCATCGAGATAAAAGACGGTAAAATTTTAAGTGATAAAAGAAAAGCTGGGCGGGTTTTCGAGCGCAAAAAAGAGGAGATTAAAACGAAAAATTCCTTTATATTTTGCAAAGATCAGCTCATCGAAAGCTTTAAAATGTCGATTAGCGCGATATTTTCGCATAAACTAAGATCGATTTTGACGATGTTAGGCATCATCATCGGCATCGCCTCGGTTATCTGCGTAGTAGCTCTCGGTAAGGGTTCGGAGGAGAAAATTTTATCCGAGATCCGTAAAATTGGCACCAATACGATCGATATCTTTCCCGGTAAAAATTTCGGCGACGTGCGTGCGGGCTTCGTGAGCACCCTTACGATAAGCGATTCTAAAGTTTTGGCGCGCCAGCCCTACGTCGATTATGCCACACCAAATGCTTCTGCAAGCGGTACGGCAACATATGCTAATTTAAGCTCCAAGGCTCAACTGCGCGGCGGCGGCGTGAATTCTTTGGCGGTTAATGGCATAGATATAGAAGATGGTAGAAATTTTAGCGACGATGATATTAAAAATTCTGCCTCTGTCGCGATTATCGATCCAAACACTAAAAAAACATTTTTTAAAAATTCCGATCCTATCGGAAAGACGATTTTATTTTCGGGTAAGCCACTTAAGATCATAGGAGTTTCGGGCAAGGATAAAAACGCCTTCGGAAGCAACGAAAATTTAAGAATTTACGCGCCGTACTCAACCGTGATGAATAAAATCACGGGCAATCGAAAAATCAGCTCTATCACCATCAAAATAAAAGACGATGTCAATACTCAAGTGGCCGAAGAGAGCCTAACTCAGCTACTTATCCAAAGACACGGCTCGCGGGATTTTCATACGATGAACGCAGATACTATCAAACAAACAATACAAAGCACTACCGGCACGATGACGATTCTGATCTCATCGATCGCGGTAATTTCGCTCGTCGTCGGCGGCATCGGCGTGATGAATATCATGCTCGTAAGCGTTACCGAGCGCACGCGCGAAATCGGCATTAGGATGGCGATCGGCGCGAAGCAATCCAACATCTTGCAGCAATTTTTGATAGAGGCGATCTTGCTTTGCTCGCTCGGCGGAGCTTTAGGAATTTTAATCGCTTTGGCGCTTGGATTTGCGTTTAATACCATAAGCCCGGATTTTGCGATGAAATTTACTACCGCGCCTTTCGTGATCGCCTTTGCGGCGTCGTCCGCGATCGGTATAATTTTCGGCTATCTGCCGGCAAGAAACGCCAGCAGATTGAATCCGATAGATGCTTTAGCACAAGAATAAACAAGGAGAGAAAATGATAAATTCCAAAGTAATTTTAAGCGGCATTTTAGCTGTTTTTATCGGCGGTTGTGCCTCAAATCAAAGTGAGGTCGAATTTAAGCCTGTAGAGCATTTCAAGGACGAAAATGCAAGCTATGAAATCGATACGCTGTGGTATAAAAAATATGGCGAATCGTATCTAAATAAGCTTGTAGATCAAGCCCTTGCGAACAACTACGATCTAAAAACAGCGGCTTTAAACGTTGAGAGTGCTTATGCAAATTTAGGGCTAAGCAGGGCTGATCTTTTTCCTACGCTAAGCAGCTCGTGGAGTGCGGGCGCTAATCGCGATATAAGCACCGGCTCGAATTGGAACAAAACCTATAGCTCGGGCTTTAACGTAAGCTATGAGCTTGATCTTTTCGGCAAGATCCGCTCGGCAGTAAATGCCGAGGGCTGGAACGCTAAAGCCAGCGAGTTTGACCTTGAAAATACTCGCCTGACTCTTATAAATTCTGTCGTAAGCGGCTACTTCGAGATGCTTTATCTAAACGATTCGCTAAAATGGACAAAACAGAATTTAAGCGATTACCGCGAGATCGAAAAAATAATCAAGGCAAAATACGATTACGGCAAGTCCGAGCAGCTAGACTACAGGCAGATTCAAAATTCTATCCTAGGGCTTGAAAACAAGGTCTTAAGC
>CAUONQ010000192.1:0-3551 GCA_963456995.1 uncultured Campylobacter sp.
CCATATTTACCAAGCGGCAAATCGCGCCGCCTACCGGATAATAGGTGCCGGTCATACCGCCGGTGCCGATATTGATGAACTCCTTAGCGCCTGAAACGCTAGCTAGTAAGGCCAAACCGGCCAAAGCAACAGAAAATTTTTTCGTCTTTGCTCCTTTTTGAGTTAAAAGTTTGAAAGTATTGCTAAATTTCTATAAAATTCTAATAAAAACAGATCGAATTTCGCGCAAATTTACGATTTTACACATCGTGGCGCAGGTGATTTAATATCAAAGTAGCTCGGCGATCTGCTATGATATGCGGAATTTTACCGCGATAAAATTCTAAGCTTGAAATCCAAACGCCCGTGGATAAAATTTAACGCTATAGATTTCAAGCCTTAATAACTCACACTGCTAAGATACAGCCCGTTTGGCGGAAAAGGGATTCTGCTAAGCGCTCGCGAGAAACTGATCTCGCGCCCGCTCTGCACGGACTTTAGGGCGTTTGCGACCATCAGCCGCACCTGCGCTCGCAAAAATCCGTTGGCTTTAAAATTTATCAAGGTCAAATTTCTAAAAGAGTAGGCGCGCGCTACGTAGAGCTCGCGCACGGGGCTTTTTATGTCGCTGCCGCTTTTCATAAACTCGCTAAAATCGTGCTCGCCGATAAAATTTGCAAGCGCAGCATTGAGCGCGGCAAGATCCACGCGCGGATAAAACACGCAAAAATCGCTAAGAAAGGGGCTTGGACGTCCATGGTTTAAAACGTAGCGGTAGGAGCGCGCCACGGCGTCGTAACGCGGATGAAAATCGCGCGGCACCGGGCTGATGTGTTGCACAAAAATATAGGGCGCGCAGTGGCGGTTGATAAGCTCTTTTAGGCGCGACAGCTCCCAATGCACGGTGCATTCGACGCAGCTTACCTGGCGCAGCGCATGCACCCCTTTATCGGTGCGCGAGCTGCTGATGAGCGGCGCAAAGATCCCCACTCGCCCCAAAGCCGCGCGTAGCACGTCCTCGACGCCGCGCCCGTGAGGCTGAGACTGCGAGCCGCTAAATTTCGAGCCGTCGTAGGAATAGACGAGCTTGAGCTTCACGCGCTCGGAGTTTGCGCTCGCGGCATATGCGCACGCATCTGTGGGGGTATTTGGCGTGGCGCCTATCTTGCCTATGTGCGCAAGTTTGCTCGCTGCGAAGTCACTTGCGGGCGAGCTTTCAAGAATATTTTTGAGTTCGGACGCGCTTGCGAGGGTGTTTGCGGAAATGCCCGCTTTGTAGGCGGCGTCTGCTTTGAGAGAGTTTGCGGCACGGGCGTCTGCGGGACTTGTACAAATCTCTTCTGTGCTTGCCGCGCAAATATCGGAAGCGGCGGTATCGGCGGAATTTTTGCGGGCGGAATTTAAATCTGCCGCGCGCGCGGTCTTTTTGGCGCAAACGGCGTCCGAATTCCGCCTGACGCTTTCGTGATTCAAACCGCAATCGGGCGCAGCATGGGTAGCCGTATCGCTCGCCGAGCTTGCGAGGGCAGAATTTTTAAAATTTAAAAACTCGCCGTTTTGCGCTTTGCGTTTTAAATTTACGCCACGCAAAATTTCAGACGCGCTAGGCTCGCTCGCCGAAATTTTATCCGCTAAATTTCGAGCGGACGAGCTTTCGTTTAAAATTTCGCCGCCGCAAAGCTCGGAGTCTTTTTCAGTATCTCGGGGCAATTTTGATCCTGTAGTAAAGCAGCGAGCCGATAAGCGTAACGCCGAATGTCACGGGAAGCGCGATGCTTGGGTATTTAGAGAGCAGCATGATCATCGCGAAGTAGCTAAAAAGCACGCCGAAGATCCCCGCGTAAACGAAGCCCTTTTCATAGCGATAGGTCACGATACCGAGGCTTAGCGCAAACAGAAAGCTCGCCAGCGGAAAGAGCGAGACAAGGGTATAGATGCTAAATTCTTTCCTGCGCTTTTCGCTGCCGCCCATCTCGCTCCAGTATCCGATCACGCCGCTTCCGCCGCGGATATTGCGGTCGCTTTGCGTGCGCAGAGTTAGGCTTTCAAACTCGCTTACGTGCCATTGATCGCCGCCCATCGTGTAAATTTTGCCGTCGTGCAGCATCGCCGAAAAGCTCGCGTTTTCGTTTTTAAACTCGCCGCTGCGCGCTACGATCATCCGCTCGTGATCCTGCGAGCCACCTGGATTATACAGCACCAGATCCTTATACAGCGTGCTTGTGCCGTTGTTTTCCTGCGAATCGATAAAAACGAGCCAGTCGGAGAATTTCTGCCCGAATTCGTTGGATTTGATATTTAGCGTCGCGCTGATCTTTTTGTAATCGATGAAATTGTCCTTTAAATTTTCGGCTATCGGCATCATAAAAAGCGATACGAAAAGTAGCGCCAAGGAACACAGCGCGGCGCTTATGCCGAAAAATAGCGCGATCTTGCGCGTGGCGTAGCCGATCGTAAATATTACGATAGTTTCGTTCTCTTTAGAGAGCCTAAAAAGCGAGATGCTAAGCGCTACGAAAAACGCGATCGGCACCGTAAATATGAGTATGCGCGGCAGCATGAAAAGATAGAGCTTGACTAGCTCTGAAAAATTTATCTCGATAAACGACGTAATGCGCGCGATCTGAAGAAAAAATACGATCGACATTATGATAAAAAGCGTGCTGAAAAGCGACGCGAACGAGCTTACGAAATTGCTAAATAAATAGCGCTGCACCCTATCCATAAATGACGTCCAAGAGCCTTAAAATTTGATCTTTGAAGATAAAGGTAAGAAGCAGCCCCATCGATAAAAACGGCACGAACGGCAGCTCGTAGCCTCTTTTGTTTGCGATGAGATACGCAGGCAGCGTCAAAATCGCGCCGATGTAGATCGAGATGCCGCCCAGCTTCCAGCCCAAAATCGCCCCCATAACGCCCGCGATAAAAATATCCGCGCTTCCCATTGCTTCGCGCTTTAGCACGAAGGTGACGATGAGGCGCAGCACGAAAAATATCGCCGCGTATCCCGCCGCCGCGCCCACGCCGCTGAGATTAAAATCATACATCAGCGTATAAGCAAGCGAAAGCGCCGTAACTACGTAAAGAAGGCTCTCAGGTACGGCTTTATACTCAAAATCGATCGCCGAAAGCGCCATAAGCAAGATAAAACAAAGCCCGAGCACTGCGGCTTTTGCAAGATCGGGCTCGCCGAAATACGCCGCAAGCGCAAGCGCGCCGCCTAAAAGCTCGACGATCGGGTAGCGGATCGAAATTTTAGTTTTGCAAAAGGCGCATTTGCCGCCCAAAAAGAGCCACGAAAGCAGCGGGATGTTGTGGTAAAATTTTAAAGCATGAGAACATTTTGGGCAGTGCGATGCGGGGAAATTTACGCTCTGTCCGCGCGGCAGGCGGTAGATTAGGACGTTGCAAAACGAGCCTACGCAGGTGCCGAATACCGCAAAAATCACGCCGTAAACGATATTTAAATCCATCTTTTTCCTTTGAAGCTTTAACTTTTTAAAATTTAATCAAACGCTTTATGGTAGCGAGAAATTTCTTAGTTTTCATTGATTTTTTGCCTCTCGTAAGGG
>CAUONQ010000193.1:0-3540 GCA_963456995.1 uncultured Campylobacter sp.
ACATAGCAAAACAAAGCAACGCTACTATAGCTATAATATTTACGATCGGCATATAGTCTTTGATGACTAACGGCTCTTTGTCGTAATCACGAGTTTTAGCGCCCCACGATGAAATACCGCCCGGGTTTAAATTTTGAAATTTTACCTCATCTTTTGAGTTTAAATTCATGTCGTTTAAATTTCTATCTCGGAAATTTGCGGCGCAAAGATAATTAGCTTGCAATTTGGGGTTTACTGGATTAAAATTCGCATTTTTAAAGCTTTTGCCAATCAAATTTGTATCGTTTAAATTTAATGAGCTGCGATCCGTTGCATCGCTTAAATCCGCATCGTCAAAGATGTCAGCGCTAGCGCCTTTTCGAAGCTTTTGCTTAAAAGTCCGACGTCGTTCGTTTAGAGGCTTTTTAGATTCCTCAAGCAGCACTTTATCCAAAAAACATCCTTAAGCTTAAATCGCTCGTATTTTATAACTTCGGGCTTAAATCGCAATAAATCGCGCCCATTTCGCGCGTTTTTGATTTATTTAAACTATGTTTTTGCATCGCGCCGCATGCAGCGCAATTACGACAGCAAGGCGCGCGGCAACAGAAACAGACCACATTTTCGGATCGATTCATTTCTTAAATTTTCTTATAAAATCGCTCGCGTCCCGCGCCGCCATCGCTGGGCTCATAACGGCGATCCTGTTGGCTCCTGCGCGTAGGACGGAGGCAAAATTGTGTGATGTTATGCCGCCCAGCGCATAAATTTCGCCGTCGTAAAACCCACGCACGGCGCGGATCAAATTTAGCCCTCTCGGCGCGAGCCCTGCCTTGCAATCGGTCGCGAATATGTGGCTCAGACAGATCGCGCTCGCGCCCAGCTCCAGCGCCTCGCGCGCCTCCGCTTCGCTGTGGCAGGAAGCGACCAGTTTTTTGAAATTTGCGCGCAAAAACTCCGCGCCGCGCGCGGCACTGAAGCTCCGCAAAACCCTGAGCGGCAGCCATAAATTTCTCTCGCCCGCCCGCAGCGCAAAATCTGAAAAATTATGCACAAAGATCGCGGGCAGGTGCCTTGCACTCTCTGCGCTCTGCGCGCCCTTCGCACTCTGCGAGTTTTCCGCCTCTTTCACGCTCTGTGAATTTTCTACATCCCCTATAATTTCCGTATACTGCGCGCTCCACGCACTCCCCGCATTTTTTGCGCTATGCACATCATTCGCATTTTCTGTACTTTGCGCACCCTGCATACTTTCCGCATTTTCTGCGCTCCGTACGCCTTCTGCCGCTAGTTTCGTTTCGCATACGGCACCGCGAAGCGAAATCTCGCCCGGTGCGCTATCATTCGCGCAGTTTGCAGTGCCTATAAAATTTTCAGACAAAATTTCATCTAAAACACGAGCGGAATTTTTAGACCATGTCTCATCTGCAGCGGCACTGTGTTTGCGGGCCGCATCCGCGCAAAACTCGCTCCTGCCGTCGCCCAAATGGAGCTTTTTTGGCGAAACTTCGTCCTCGTCGCGCTCGTAGAGCGAAATTTTATCCGCGCAGGCCGCGCTCGCGTCCAATCCGCCCGCGAAAGCTTGGGTTTCGCTAAATTTAGCGGCACAGGCTGTATCTGCACCAAACCCGCTCTTGCAGGCATTTAAAATTTTACCAAACAGCGCTGTATAGGCCGCTTCGTCTAAATCCTTCTCGCGCACGACGATCTCGCCTACGCCCGCCGCGGCAAAATCCGCTATGCGCGCGAGCAGCGCCGCCTCACCGCCGCAGAGCGCGCGATTTGTGATGATCGTAATGCGCGAAGCAAGCCCTAAATCCCGCATGCGCCCGCTCCTTTAAACTCAACATCCGTGCGCGAGGCAGCACTCAAATTTAAAATTTTGTCTGCGATGCTAGGGATTAAAATTTTATTTGCTAGGGAGAGCGCCGAAATCCCCGCCGTCAGGCCATATTTCAAAATTTCGCCCGCCTTAATAAAGTCTGAAATTTCCGCCGCAGCGCTAAAACCCAAAGCGTTCGCCCAGCTCCTCGATTTTATCGACCTTGCGTTGCCGCTGCATAAGAACCCGAAGCTCGCGCCGTTTTTAAATTTAAAATTTATGCCGCCCGCGGGCTTGGAATTTGCGCTGCCCTTAAATTTTAAATCCGCGTATGTGTTCCTAGGTCTTAAATTTACGCACGCATTTTGTAGCTCAAAATTTCCCGCGCCAGCTGACACGACATCGAAAATTTTATCATCTGCCATAGCGCCATAAATTTTATCGCCATGTGCGGCGTTGCAAAATTCCGCGCCGTATTTTACGCTACAAATTTTACTTCTGCGCCGAGTAGAGCTAAATCTACCCTCGAGCCCGACGCTGAAAATCTCGCGTCTAACGCCGTAAATTTCATCCACGCACGCGGCAGAATTTCGCGCCTCACACATAGATATACTCGCTCATCAGCGGCTGCAGCCCGCCTGCGCGGATCGCCTCGCAAACTTCGCTTACGCTGCGCGCGTCGCTGATCTCGAACTGCTCGTCGCCCCTCTGCTCGCTGTGCCCGCCGATACCCACGCTCACGCCTGCCGAAATTTTGCTCGCCGCGATCCTGATCGCATTGTCGCGGAAGCCCGCTCTCTCGCGCGTGGAGATCGTGATCTGCGCACTTGGCAGCAGCAGCCGATACGCGCACATCACCTGCAGCAGCTCGCGCTCGCCGACGTCTTTCGGGTTTATCTTGTCGTTGTTGATGATCGGGCGCAGGCGCGGCACCGAAAAGGAGATCTCGGCGCGCGGGTACTTGCGCTGAAGCAGCCACGCGTGCACGCCCGTGGCAAAGGCATCTCGGCGGAAGTCCCCGAGCCCCAAAAGCGCCGCGAAGCCCACGCCGCGCATACTGCCTCTGATCGCGCGCTCTTGAGCTGCGAAGCGATACGCAAAAACGCGCTTGTTGCCCGCAAGATGTAGCTGGGCGTAGCGCGCGGGATCGTAGGTTTCTTGAAAAACGGTAACGAAATCGACGCCGCAAGCGTGCAAATATGCGTAATCGGCGGAGTTTAGCGGATAAATTTCGACGCCGATTACCTTAAAATACTGCCGCGCGAGCTCGCAGGCGCGCCCGATGTAGCGCACGGGGCTGTTTTTCTCGCTCTCGCCCGTGAGGATCAAAATTTCTTCTAACCCCGTCGCCGCTATCGCCTCAAACTCCGCCTTTAGCTGCGCTTCATCGAGCCTTGCGCGCGCGATTTTGTTTTTGCAGTTAAAGCCGCAGTAAACGCACAGATTATCGCAGTAATTGGAGATGTAAATCGGCGTGAAAACGGCAACGTTGCTGCCGAAATGCGCCGACTTCTCGCGCGCCGCAGCTTGCGCGATCTGCTCCAAATGCTCGCCTGCGCGCACGCTTAGTAGCGCCGCAAAATCGCGCAGACCTCTGTTTTTCGCGCTGATCGCCCTTTGCACGTCAGCCTCGCTCGCCTCCTCGCAAAAGCCCTCGCGCAGAGCAAGCGTGCGCTCCATCATCTCGCTTCCGATATCCTCCATGCCCGCTAAATAGCCGGTTTTATTCATCTTTAAAA
>CAUONQ010000194.1:0-3536 GCA_963456995.1 uncultured Campylobacter sp.
CTTTATAAGGGGCGGACTACGTCCGCGCTAAATTTTATGCGAGGTCGGGCGCGGTGCGTAAATTTAAATCCGAATTTAAAATTCTAACCATTTACCGCAATTTGATATAAACTCGGCAAAATTTCCCCAAGGATCCCCGATGCAAACGCTTGATTTTCACGTCCATCTGCTAAGCAAGGAGGTGCGCTTCGATCGCCCTTACGACAGGCTTGCGCTGCGCCTTTTCGGCAGGCGCTTCGGCATAGACGTATCGCGCGCGATCAAAGAGCCTTATGAGGCCTATGTGGACGCTTTGCTAGGCGGGCTTAGAGCCTCGAAATACGTTAAAAAAGCGGTGCTTTTCGGCGTGGATGCTAAATTTAGCGACGCAGGTGAGCTAATCCATCGCGATAAGACTGTCTGCGCGGACAACGACAGCGTGTTTGAAATTTATCAAAAAAACCCTGATCTCATCGTGCCGTTTTTTAGTATCAATCCGAAGCGAGCGGACGCGCTAGATGAGATCGATCGCTGCTTCGAGCTTGGATTTAAGGGGGCGAAATTTTTACAAAACTATTGGGATCTGGATACGAGGCTGTCTCGCTACGTGCCGTATTTTGAAAAGCTCGCCAAGCTCGGCTTGCCGCTGGTGATCCACGTCGGCAACGAAAGCTCGGTGCCGAGCACTCGCCGCTGCGAGGCGCTGGAGATGATCTACGCACCGCTTGAGCTGGGCGTTACGACGGTGTGCGCGCACATGGCGATTAACTATGAGTATTCGCATATTTTTCGTGCGCTCTCGCGCCGCCCGCGAAATTTCGGACACGATTATTTCGCGCTTCTGGCGCTTCTGCGCACGCACAAAAACCTATACGCCGACGTTTCTGCTCTGATGACGCCAGTACGCGCCAAGGCTCTGCCGCATCTTGCGAGCCAAACGGACGTACACTCGCGCCTGCTTTACGCTTCGGACTTTCCGGTACCGTATTCTGCGATATACAACACCTACGATCTGCGCCTGTCGCAGCGTATCGCGCTGCATAAAGAGCCCAACCCTTTCGATCGCAACGCGCGTGGGCTGCTCGCGTATTTCGGCGAGGATAGCGAGCTGTGGAGCAATTACAAAAAAATTCTGCCCTTTGCGTAGACAGTAAAATTCGGTGAAATTTAGGAAACGGCGTGAATTTTATAAAATATTTTTTCTCGGAAATTTTTAGGTTATTTAAGCTTCTCGTAGGCATTGCACTTGTGCTAGCTGCGGGGTTTTTAATCTACAAACTATTCTTTTCGGAGCCGGATTTAGCGGAAAATTACGAACGGAACCGCGTTCAAATTTTGGCCCTGCGCGATTTTGCTCGCGAGATAAAGCCCGAGGGAGTTTCTTTTGACATCCGTTTTGGCGACGACGAGGTCTCAAGCATGAGAGCCGTGAATAAAGACAAAAATCAAAGTGCGAGTTTTTATAGTATAGACGAAAAGACGAACGAGCGCGCCGTTTTAAAAATCCTAGGCTGGGATTTTGGGACTTTTAATGAACTCAAAGCCAAAGCAAAAAGCGCAAATGCCCAGGGCGTAAGCATCTGGGAAGGCGAGGGCAAAACCGCTATTTATTACAAAGACGGGTTTGTGTCGGAATTTTATGAGATTTTCGAGGGTCCTGCGAGCGAGGCGGTGAAAAAAGACTACGAGATCGGCTGTGATGATAGATTTGCCGCAGACGGCGTGGTGATGGCGCGCGACGGAGGCGCTACGACGGGCTTTATATGCGTGGATCGTGACGGCTACGGCATCAAACGCAGATAATTTTTGCAGCGGTTTTGCATGAAATTTTAGCAGGAATTTTGCGTAAAATTTTTGTAGGAATTTTTGCCGTTGTTGTAGAAATTTTACTAGGATTTTTTGCTGTTATTGCAGATATTTTAGGGTTGTTAAGAACACTTTGCGGCGCCTGTTTGTCGAGCCTGTCGTTTAATCGCCCGCCCGACGCTAAATTTTAAAATTTAAACCGAGTGGCGTGTATCGTAGCGTCAAAGCGTTCTTTAGCGCGGTGCAAATTTTGAAATTTCAGCGGTTTAATTTAGCTAGCAGTTACACTAAATGAAACGGCGAGATCATACACGGCGTGCGCTGCTGTTTAAATTTAGCTTGCAGGCACGCTAAATCCTAGCCGCAACATGGTTTGCTTTAAATTTTATAACGACAGCTTGCTTTAAATTTTAAACCGCTAGCGCAACCTGCAAAAATTTAACGTCGACCTGCTTGAAATCCGCATTGCGCCACGCCGCCACGCCGCATGATTTACGCTAAAACGATATCGCACTTATCGAAACTGCCAAAATACTAACGACGCGTTGTGTCATTCGCGCCGAATTGCGCTGCATTATTCTTGCCACACCGCTTGCGCTATAAAATTTTAATGCGAGTTTGTTTTAAATTTCATTGCATCGCGCGAGAAACCGTTGCGTGAGAAATTCCAGCGGCGACTAGCTTTAAATTTACGTTTCGTGCCGCTTCTCGGCTCGTTTGTTTCAATCTCTCGCAGCGCCTGTTTTGACGAGCCTGTCGCTTGACAGCCGCCCTGCTAAATTTTAAATTTCCCCGAATTTTAGGAATTTACGAGGCATAAAATCGCCTTTGAAATTCTTGCGATCTCATCTTGCATATGCCCGCCCGGATTTTGCTCAAATTCCGCGCTTGCGCCTACACTGCGGCATTTTGCAATAAAATTTCGCGCAGTCTCGCCGCAGAGTGCTCCGCGCGGATTTTTCGGGTTCATCTCGGCCTCGCCCAAGGACGCGTAGACGTGCGCCAGCCCCCTTTGCGGCGAGTGTGCGGCGACGAAGGCGTCAAAGCCGCTAAACCAAAACGATGCCGAAATGCAGGCGATCTTTTGAAATTTATCGCTCGCAAACGCCGCGTACGCGCTAAAAAGCCCTGCCAACGAGTATCCCGCGCACGCTCGCCACGCAGGTTTGTCCGCACCGAATACGTGCCGCTCGATACGCGGGATCAGCTCGTTCGTAAATTTTTCCAAGTGCGCCGCACCGCCGTCTGCGAAATCGCGCACCCCCTTAAACGGCGATTTTGCCGCCCACGGGCTGAGCTTATCGCCCCACTGCGCCTCGTTTAGATAGATCGCCGCAAGCAAGAAATCTGCGCCGCTTTGTCGCGAGACGAGCTCGTAAATTTCGCCCGTGCCGGTCGCGCTAAAATCCAAGGCGTGCAGGTAGATGATCGGCACGGACGCGACTTCTTCGGCAGAGGGCGGCGCAGGCATGGAGGTTCGTGCGGACGTTGCGAACACTGTATTCAGCATCGATGACGCGGACGAAATCGAGTCGGTAGTCGCCGTAAATTCTGGTCTAATATCTAGCACGGACGACGCAGTGGGTTGAATGGCTTGTGCCTTAGGCGCGGCTAGAGAGGAGGGCGAAGCGGGCGCGATGGGCGTAACGAGCGGTGTATTCGGTACTGCAGACGCGGGAGGCTCAGGTGAAGTAGCTTGCGCGGACAGACCGAACGAAACGGCGGGTGGATCATCCTGCGCGAATATAGGA
>CAUONQ010000195.1:0-3536 GCA_963456995.1 uncultured Campylobacter sp.
ATAGCAAGCCGCGCGCCGCCGATACCGATAGCGCGACTATCCCTGTCTGCCGCCGCCCGTACCGCTGTCCGTAGTCGCTACTACCATTGCATTATCTTTGCCGACATTATCGCTGTCACTGCTACTCTCGCTGCTACCATTCATTATATTTACAGCAGATCACTATTGCTGCTTGCCGTTACGCTACCATCGCTTATCATCTTTACGGCTATTGTTTGCAATCGCCGCGGCGCCGTTCATTATATTCTTGCTACCGCCCGCTGTATTACGGCTGGCGTTAATACCGCCATCCACGCCGCTGTCGCCTACCATCATTGCAGCCGCTACCGCTGCTCATTACCACTGCTGCCGTGTCGTGAATACAATCGCTGCTATCGCCACCGCCGCTATTATTCGAATACAATGGCTACCGATGTTTTGCAACGTAATCGCAGCGGTCATTAGCACCGCTGTTGCCGCTACCGTCGCCGTTAAATTTTAACTTGAGTTCGGCTCTGCCGCTAAATTTTAATTTCAAGCCGAAGCTAGCTCTAAATTTTAATTCAAACACAGGCTCTGTCCTAGCGCTAAATTTTGATTAAAGCTCTAGTTTGCTTTACTGCTAAATTTTAAATTTGCGTTCGAATTTTACCGCGCCACGTGGTTAAAATTTTTGTCCGCGTTTTGCCCGCTGTGCAGTTAAAATTTACGCCCGATTTTTGCCGTGCCGCGCGGTTAAAATTTACGCGCGGCAACGCCCATTATTCGCCGACCGCCGTAAACGGCTTGCCGATAAATTTTTGCGCCCTGATCTCATCTATTACGGCGAGCGCGAGGTCTGCGTAGCCAATGTAGCTTTTGCCTTTGCCGTTTAGGATCAGCTCGTCGCCGCCTAGGACGTATGAGCCCGTGCGAGCAGCGTTTGCGTCGTATTCCGCGGCGGGGATCACGTAGGTCCAGATCAAATTTTTGCTCGCTTTTAGTACCTCGTAGCTCGCCGCAGTCGCCCCCGCTACGCCCATATACTCAGCTGGGAAGCTTGGAGTATCCATCAGGCGCGTCTTGCGCGAAGCGTCTGTGTATAACACGCCCGCGCCGCCGATGACGAAAAGTCTCGTCCGTGTGCCACTTAGCAGCTCCGCGATGTGCTGCGTCATTTTCGCGTGAAGCGGGAAGGTCTGCGGCGTCCATGTAGCGATCGCGCTGATGACGACGTCAAAACCCGCCAAATCGGCCTTGCTAAGCTCAAAAACGTCCTTGTGCACGAGCTTGATAGCGCCGTTTTTATACTCTTTGTTTCGCGCGAAGCCCGTTACGTCGTAGCCCTGCTTTAGCGCCTCCGCGACTAGCGCGCTACCTGATTTTCCGTTTGCTCCGATGATTGCTACCTTTTTCATTTTCTATCCTTTAAATTTAGATTTTGTTTGCTTGCGCAGCCACTTATCGCTGCTGCAAGCTAATTCACTTCCGCCGCAGCTAATGTACTTATTCATACGACCATTTATCGTCGCCGTCGCGGCCGATGCACCCGCCACGCAGGGGCGTCGTTTGCCTGCCGCACGGTTTAAAATTTACGACCGCGCTTTGCTGCGTGCTTGTCTTGCGAAATTTTACAGCCAGCTCGGCTTTACGTCCTCGTTTATCACGCCGTCGCCGTTAGTGTACTGCTCCAGGCTGCCGCGTTTAGTCTGGATACAGATAAACTTCATCCCCTGCGCGCCCGCCTTGAAGCACCTCTTGCCCGCCGGATCAATGCGGATCGCGTCGCCCTCACCGACCGCCTTTTCCTCGCCGTCGATGAAGAGCATGCCGCCGCCTTTTAGCACCAGATAAAGCTCCTCGTTTTGCTTGTGCGAATGCACGAACGGCACACTCGCGTTTGCGGGAAGTTCGTTGATAGAAAGCTCACAGCCGCTTAAATTTAGAGCTTCTTTTAGCTCCACTCTCGGCGCATTTTTCGTTGAAACGATCTTGTAGTTTGACATCTTTATCTCCTTAAATTTTTTGTTGTAATGCTATAAATTACAACTGATGAGCGAAGTATAATAAAATTTTGTTGTAATGTCAAGAGTTACAGCAAAAATTCCAAAATTTGACGCAAAATTTAAAATCAGCTAGAATCCGCGCGATTTTAACCAAAGGAATTTTATGCAAAATAGCGCATTTAAGACGCTAACGCTCATAGCAAAGAAAAACTTTAAAAAACTGTTTTTAACGTTTAGTCTAGTTTTGGCGGAAAACGGGCTATTTCTCGTCTATCCCGTACTAGCCGGCATAGCCATAAACGCCATCGTAGCGGGCGACACGCTTTTGGCACTTAGCTACTCGGTCATGGTGTTCGTGGGCTGGGGACTTGGCTCGATTAGGCGGCGCGTGGATACGCAGGTATTTACTAGGATATATGCAGGACTTGCCGTAAGCGTGATCATGAACGAAAAAAGAGCCGCAAAAGACGAAAGCGCCGTAATCGCAAGAGCAAATTTATCTCGCGAATTCGTGGATTTTTTCGAGCAGCATTTTCCCGTGTTTTTCACCTCGGTCGTCTCGATTTTCGGCTCGGCGATCATGCTTTTGTTTATCGAGTTCTACGTGGGTTTGGCTGTTTTTGCCCTGCTCGCGGTTTTTGGAGTTTTGCTACCCAAATATATCGCCAAAAACGACCGCCTGTATCTAAAGCTAAACAACCAGCTAGAGCGCGAGGCAGGACGCATAAGCGCAGGCGATGAGCGCACGCTAAATCGCCACTACGACGTGCTTTCAAAGCTTCGTATCCGCATCTCAAACAGAGAGGCGATGAGCTTTTTTATCATCGGTACGAGCGCGGCGGCGATTTTTAGCTTGGCGATATTTTTGCTCTCAAGCAAGCAGGCAAACGCAGGCCACATCTACTCGGTGCTCACCTACCTCTAGACGTTTGCGATCAGCTTAGATGACGCGCCGAGGCTGATAGAGGAGTTTAGCAAACTAAAAGACATCGGCAAGCGCGTAGATGCCGGACTAGAAGGCGATATAGATAAAATTTAAGCGCTTTTTTGAGGTATAATTTAACTAAAATTTGCCCAAAAGCGAGGTCAAAATGCACGAAAATCACGCCCATTGCGCACATTCGCACACGTCAAATAAAATCGTTTTGAGAAATTCTTTCCTTATGATATCCGCTTTTATGCTGGTCGAGGTCGCGGGCGGCTTGGCGACGAACTCGCTCGCCCTGCTCTCCGACGCCGGACACATGCTATCAGACGCCGCAGCACTCGGACTTTCGCTGTTTGCGTTCAAATTCGGCGAACGCAAAGGCAATCTGCAAAGGACCTTCGGCTACAGGCGGATCGAGATTTTGGCCGCGACGATAAACGCCGTCACGCTCATCGTCATCGCCGTTTTTATCGTCATTGAGGCTGTGCGGCGCCTGCAAAATCCGCCAGAAGTAGCCACCGCTGGCATGCTCGCCATCAGTACGCTGGGTCTTGCCGTAAACATCGTCGTGGCGCTATACATGCTGCGCGGCGGCGACGTGAGAGAAAACGTCAATATGCGCGGTGCCTACCTACACGTGCTGG
>CAUONQ010000196.1:0-3529 GCA_963456995.1 uncultured Campylobacter sp.
ATTTCAAAGCGAGGATTTTTTAGGACGCAGCGCGAACTTCCCGATCGGCGGCTACCTGCTCGCTAAAATTTTGGACGCGCCGCTATTTAGCCTATGGTGCTACGAAGGGCGCAGCGGCCACGAGCTGCGGCTGCAGCCGCTACCTGCGCCGCTAAAAAGCCGCGATAAGGCGCGATCGGTCGCGCTAGCGCTTAAAAGCTATGTGCGGCAGCTCGAGCTTTATGCTAAAGAATTTCCTTCTCAATGGTATAATTTCTTTGATTTTTGGGCACAAGGAAAAGACGCGAGCGATGCAAAGCGCGACGGCGCCGTAAATTTCGGCGAGACGAGCACGGATACGGCGTCAAATTTAAATGGCGCAGCGGATTTAAATGACGCGACGAGTTCAAATGCCGCGTCAAATTTAAAAAGTACGACGAGTTCGGATGCTGCGCTAAATTTAGATAATTCGAATTTAGCCGCCGCAAAATCCGCCGCGCAAGACGAAAAATTTCATAGCGGAGAGAAAAATGAAAGAGTATAAATTTCGCGCCAGATTTTACGACGCCGATCCGATGGGCGTGATGTGGCACGGCAACTACGTAAAGCTCTGTGAGGACGCTAGATGCGAGTTTTGGCGCGATGCGGGCTACACATATATGCAGATGAGAGACGATGGATTTATATATCCCATTATCAAAATGGAGTTTAAATTTATCGCGCCGATACTTTTTGACGACGAGGTTGCGGTAAGCATCGAGCTGCTCGAGTGCGACACGATTATAAAATTCTCCTACCGCATCAAAAGCCCATCAGGCGCGCTTTTAGCCAAGGCAACTACGTCACAAGCCGCGGTGGAGCTTGATTCCAAAAGGACGCTGTATGAGATACCGCCGCAGCTAAGGGCGTGCGCGGATAAAATTTTAGAAAAGAAAAATTACGCAGATAAAATTTCGGCAGAAAATGAAATTTCAGTAGCGAACAAAGCCGCGCCCGAGCAAGACTGCCTTCAAAACGCCGCGGCAAATGAAATTTTACCTAGTGATAACGGGCAGTGAAATTTTAGCGAGCATAAAATTTAAAGGACTACGATGAAAATTTTAGCTTTATTTTTAGCGATTTTGGGGCTTGCGAGCGCGCTTGAAGTAAGCGATCTGGCGCTTAAAACCGATAATATCGGCGGCAAATTTAGCGAGACGCTCAGCATCGAGGGCTTTGCCGAGCCCGTGCGAAGCAGCGGCGAGTTTAGGATCAAAGGCGGCGAGCTGTTTTGGACGACGCTAGAGCCGGTGCGAAGCGAGCTGAAAATCGGCGCAGACGGCGTTTTTGAGCGTAGCGGCGCGGCGTGGATCAAAAGCGCCGATTCGCTTTTTGACAAGGACACCTTTTTGGCGATCTCGCGCCTGGACGTAGCGCGGCTTAGCAAAAATTTCTCGATCGCGCTAAGCGGCAGCAAAGATGCGTGGCGCGCCGAGCTAAGCCCCAAAGGGATGCTGCAAAATATCTTTAAAAATATCGTGATCGAGGGCGGCGCCTATGTCAGGGTGCTGCGGATTAACAGCGCTAACGGCGACGTGAGCGAAAACGTATTTTCGAGCGTCGTGAGCTTAGATGAGTAAGAACGCGATCCTAGCGGCATTCGGCGCGGTTTTCATCGCGCTTTGCGCCTTTATAGCGCTAAATTTAAACCGCGTAAATTCCGATTTTTATGAGCTGAGCGGTATTGAAATTTCGGGCGAGCAGAAACAGAGCGTCGAGGATTTCAACCGCGAGATCGCGCGACAAATAATCGTCGCAAGTGCAAAGAGGGCAAGCTTTGACGCATTCATTGCGGATATGCAAAAAAGCGGGCTTTTTGAGAGCATAATTTATGAGGTAAAGGACGCGAGCGTGTATCAGAGCGAGCTTGCGCGCTTTGCGCCCGCGATGCTAGACGATGCGAGCGTGGAGCTTTTGAAAAGCGATCCGCAGACCTTTTTTGAACGTAGCGCGCGTGAGCTTTACTCAAAATTTCGCCCGCTTAGCCTCTCGCAGGTTTTTTTCTCACTCAGCCTTCACTCGCGCCTCGGCACTCGCGGCGCGATCAGACTCGATCCTGCACAAAACCGCTTCATCGCGACCATTGACGGCGCGCCGCACTACCTCGCTACGGCTAAATTGGCTCCGAAAGCAAATGACGACGCGCTTAGCGCGCTGGTGCGCGAGGCGCAAAAGAGCGAAATTTTAATCTCGGGCACTGCCCTTTTTAGCGCGATGGGCAAAAGTGCGGGCGTGCGTGAAAGCTCCGTCGCGGGCGCCGTATCGCTTAGCCTCTGCGCGGCGCTGCTGCTGGCGGCATTTTCGCGCGCACGGATCTTCTGCCTGCTGCTGCCCGCGCTTTTCGGGCTTGCCTGCGGCGTAGCGGCTACGATGGCGATCCGCGGCTCGATCCACATCCTAAGCGCCGTGGTTTCGACGAGCCTAATCGGGCTGATGTTGGATTACGCGGTGCACTGGCTGGGCGCAAATATCGCGCGCCGCATCGAAGCTCGCTCGATAAAAAGCATGCGAAACATCCTGCTTCTAGGGTTTTTCATCACTGCGGGAGGCTACTTCGTATTTTTATTCAGCCCGTTTTTTCTGCTCAAAGAGATCGCGATCTTTGCCATAGCCGCACTTGCAGGGGCATTTTGCTTTAGCTACTTCGCCCTGCCGCTACTACTTGCCGGGGCGGAATTTCGCCCCGCCCCGCTCTTTGCAAAAGCTCTTGAGCTCTACGCAAAGGCGCTTTGCAAGATAAGCTTAAGCTTTAAAGCGCTCGCCATCATTTGCGCGGCGCTGCTTGCGTTTTTATATTTTAAAATGGAGTTTAAGGACGACGTCAGCGAATACGCGAGCTTGGATAAAAACTTGATCGCGATGAGCGCCAAGCTCGCAAGCATCGGAGGCTCCAGCTTCGATCTAATCGTGGGCAACGATGCTGGCGCGGTAGCCAAAGAGGCCGTAGCGCGCGGTCTTGCGGACTCATACACCGGCGCGCCGATTTTGGATCCCGCTACGCAGAGCTTTATCAAGCAGGCCTTTGCAAACTACGATAGAAGCGCATTTTTACGTCTCGGGCTTAGTCGCGAGCTCGTGGACGCAAACTTTGCCAAGATCGCAGATGCGCCTATTTTAAGCTACGAACAGGCTAGAAGCTCCGTTCTTTTTGCCGCGATGCCGAGCATCGATCCGCATATCGCTTTTTTGCGCGGCGTGCGCGATAAAGCAGCCGTAAGCGAGCTTGTCGCGCAGATGGTCGCACTGCATCTAAACATGCGAAGCGCCATCAGCGAGGCGTTTTCGCAGATCAAAATCAACGCGCTGTATCTAAAATGCGCCGCATACGCACTCGCACTCGCGCTATTGTGGGCGTTTTTCGGAGCGCGGACGGCGTGGTTGATCGTCATCTATGTTTTTGCGACAAATTTAGCCGTGCTGGCCCTACTTAGCGCATTCGGCGTGAGCGTAAATATTTTTGCGATCTTTGCGCTGATCCTCTCAGGCGCCGTGGGGATCGATTATATGATCT
>CAUONQ010000197.1:0-3464 GCA_963456995.1 uncultured Campylobacter sp.
AGTATATATTTCTTAGGTTTTTTATATACGTTGCCGCATCTTGGGCATCTTAGATTTTTTATCGGCTTTTTCGTAAGCTTTTTGCCACAACCGCATTGTATGTAGTAGCTCATAGCCCTCCTTGTCATTCTTTGCACGAACGGGCGGCGTGATTTTAAAATTCCTGCCGCGTTTAAATTTACCGCGCCGCGTAACTTGGTTCGCACTAGAGCTTTAAATTTAAGCGGGCGAAATTTTAAAATTTCTATAGCACCGTGCGCTTACGTAGTTAAAATTTTAAATTTTACGACGCCGTAAATTAAAATCTTGAAATTTTAAAATTTCAAGATGTCGCAAGCGCCAGCAGATTAAATTTTAAAATTTATCGCGTCGCAGGCGGTTCTGCAAATTAAAATTTTAAAATTTAAAGCAGCCGTCAGAGCGACCGCGACGCAGCTCAAAGACCGCCGAAGCGGCGCTGTTTGCGGCGGAAATCATTCACTATGCGCGCAAGCTCCTCGCGCGTGAAATCCGGCCACAGCGTCGGCGTAAACGCAAGTTCGGCGTAGCTTGCCTGCCAGAGTAAGAAATTCGACAGCCGCGCTTCGCCGCCCGTACGCACCAGCAGATCCACGTCGCCGCTGTGTGCGGTATCCAGATGCGCGCCGATGCCCGCTTCGCTTAGCTGCTCGCCGCTTGCAAGTAGCCGCTCGCAAGCTCGCACGATCTCGTCGCGCGAGCCGTAGTTGATCGCCAAGTTAAAATTTAGCGCTCGCCCGTTTTGCGTTAAATTTGAAAGATATTCGATCTCGCTTCGCAGATCACCGCTAAAAGCCGATATGTCGCCGATCGGATAGAATTTTATCCCGTTTTGGGTAAATTTTTCGCGGCGTGAAATTAGGAATTTTTGCAGCAACTTCATCAAAAATTCCACTTCGCTTTTCGGGCGCTTCCAATTTTCGGTGCTAAAGGCGTAGAGCGTGAGGTTTGCGATGCCTTCGTCGATACAAAACTCGCAGATCTGCTCCACGACCTCCGCGCCCGCTTCGTGCCCGCCGGTGCGCAGCAGACCGCGCTTTTTCGCCCAGCGCCCGTTGCCGTCCATCACAAGAGCTAGATGATTTAGGCTATTCACGGATCAGATTTTTTTCAGCTCAGCCGCGATTTTTAGGGCGACTTCGTCCTTCGGCGCGGTGTCGATTACGACCTGATCGTTTTTCGTGATGAAGGTGACCTTAAGGACGTCGCCGCCGAGCCTAACGATGTCGTCCAGTACGTTTAGGCAGACGGCGTCGAGATGCTTTTCATTTAGCATGCGTTTGGCCTCGCCGATGGCGTTTTCGCGGTCGGTTTCGAGCTTGAAGCCCACCTTTTTGATATTTCCGCGCACGGAGCTTAAGATATCCTCGTTCTCGCCCAAGCGCAAATTCCAAATTTCGCCGATCTCCGCCTTTTTCACCTTGTCTTTATAGCGCACCTTCGGTGAGTAATCGCTTACAGCAGCGGCCATTATCAAATATGCGCCGTCAGGGAATTTTGTGCTGTCAAGCGCCGATTTTAGCCCGATGGTGCTTTCAAATTTAACGAGCTTGTATGGTAAATTTTCATACTCGTTGCTAGAGATCAGCGTCACGTCCGCGCCTAGGTAAAACAGCGCGTCGGCAATCGCTTTGGAGGTTTTGCCGCTGGAGAAATTCGTAATGCCGCGCACGCTGTCGATTTTTTCGATCGTGGCACCTCCGGTGATGATGACGGTTTTATCCTCCCAAAATTTATCGTTGTAAAGCGCGCGCTTTAGCGTCTGCATTATCGCCTCGGTACTCGCTAATCCGCCTTTGCCGGTATCGCCGCAAGCTAGAGTTTTTTCTATCGGATCCACAAAATACGCATTGACGCTCGCTTTTAGCATATCGATGCAGTTTTTTGTGATGTTGTTTTCAAGTAGCGCGGGGTTCGCAGCCGGCGCGATGACTACCTTGGCGTGAGCGAAAGCCGCGTTTAGCACCTCTAAAAATACGTTATCGCAGACGCCCCACGCGAGCTTGTTTATAGTATTTGCCGTCGCAGGCGCTATCAAAACTAAATCCACCTTGGAATAAGCGATGTGGTTGATGCCTGCCTGCCAGTTTTCGTTGGCTTTGCAAAGTACCGGGTGATCGCACAGCGCCTCGAATGCCTTGTAGCTGACAAACTCCTGCACGCCGTCGCTAAGCGCGACATAGACGTCGAAATTCGACTTTTTCAGAGCGGATAAAATTTCAAACGCTTTGTAAAAACTGATACTCCCGCAAACCGCCAGTAAAACCTTTTTCTTACTCATCTTCGCTCCTAAAAAATTTATGGAAAAACCCATCTTTGTTGATTTGTTTGCTTCGGCTGATCGCCAGCGCGCCGCTCGGAACGTCGCTTGTAACCGTCGTGCCCGCGGCGATTATGACGTCGTCGGCCACCCGCACGGGCGCTACTAGCTGCGTATCCGAGCCGATAAAGACGTTTTTGCCGATTATTGTTTTGTATTTTTTCTTGCCGTCGTAGTTGCACGTAATCGTGCCGCAGCCGATATTGCTGCCCTCATCGATCTCGCAATCTCCAAGATAGCTTAAATGCCCCGCCTTGATCTTGTTTACTTTCGCGTTTTTAAGCTCGACGAAATTCCCGATGTGGGTGCCTATAACCTTGCATTTTGGGCGCAGATGCGCCATCGGACCGATGTCGGAGTTTTTTACGATGCTATCTTCGATGACGCAGCCGCTTTTGATAAGCGAGCTTTCGATCACGCAAGGACCTATGATGCTTACGTTTTCTTGCAGCTCGCACTCGCCGATAAATTTTGCTCTGCTATCGATGTAGATGCTTTGCGGCAGGCGCATCAAAACGCCTTGCTTCATCAAATTTTCTTTGATCTCGTTTTGCATTAAATTTTCGGCGATGCTGAGGGCAAATTTATCGTTTATGCCCATGAAGCTTTGCTCGTCCACCCACACGGCGGCGCATCTTAAGCCCATATCCTTGGCGATTTTGATCGCATCGGTGAGGTAGTACTCTTTTTGAGCGTTATCGGGTTTGATCTGCGGCAGAATCTGTTTCAATGCCTCGCTTTTGAAGCAGTAGCAGCCGGCGTTTGCGTCTTTTACCGCCTTTTCTTCCTCGTTTGCGTCCTTTTGCTCGACGATCTTTAAAATTTCGCCGCCGCGAGTAATTACGCGACCGTATCCGAATGGATCGCGTGCGCTAAAAACGCTTAAATTTACCTCCGCGTCCCCCTCGCAGAGTTTGCGAAGCTCGACGCTTTTTACCAAAGGCATATCGCCGCAGATTATGAGCGTTTTGGCTCCGCTGATTTCGACCTCTTTTAGTCCGCCAGCAGTGCCGGGGAAATGCTCGTGGTCTTGTTTGTAAATTTTAGCGTTTGGAAAGTGCGCTAGAACCGCGCTTTTAACCTCGTCAAATTGATAGTGTAAAATCACGCTCACGTCGTTTTAAAT
>CAUONQ010000198.1:0-3426 GCA_963456995.1 uncultured Campylobacter sp.
TTTAATACAACGGGGGCAAACTTGCGGCTAAACTCCGCCGTAAAAAGCGTAGATCTAAACCGCTCAAGCTTTGCAAACCCGCTAATTTCGGTCGTTTCAAACGACACTAAAATCACGGAAAATTTCTTAAAATTTAACGCCAAAGGTAACGATACAGCCCTTCATACGGGCTTTGGCGCCTTTAATATCACAGATACGCAGATTACGCTAGCGCGCAGCGATAAAATTTCGGTCGCCGCAACCGAACTGGGCGCATTTAGCTACGACAAGGAGGGCGCGCAAAACGGCGCAAGTCTGAAATTTGCTAAAATTTCAAACTCCAAAATCGCAAACAAAAACGGAATTTTTAGCGGATTTGAAAGCTTCGGCGTGCAGGGAGTGAAATTTAACGTCGCGGATCTAAATCTGGGCGTGGATAAAATTTTGCTAAACGCGCCGTTTTTCAACTCGGAGGTGGACGCCGACGGGGCAAAAAGCATAAACGATCTGGCGATCTTAAGCGCGATCTCTAAAAAAACGGCGAGCCCCAAAAAAACGGCGAGCTCTAACGCCGTAAGCCAAGCGGACGCAAATTCTACGGCAAGCGGCGCAAATTTAAATTCTAAAAAGCCCTCTAAAAGCCCCGCTTTAAAATTTAAGATCGGCGAGGCCTCCGTAATGGGCGCAAAGGCTAAGATTGGCGAGAGCTTTATCGTTAAAAATAACGTGCACGAGATAAAGGATTTTAGCGCCACTCTAAGCGGGCTAAGCTCGAATTTCGCCGAGCCCTTCGGTATCAAAGCAAGCCTTATCACGGGCGAAATCACGGCTAGCGCGAACGGCAAGGCTAGCATCGCGCCGCTTAACGTAGGCGTGAGTTTTAGCCTAAAGGCGCCGAACTTGGGCGTTTTTAACAAATATGCGGCGGAATTTATCACGGGCTCTATCGCGGGCGAGCTCGCTACGCAAGGGCAACTAAAGCTTTCAAACACCTTTTCGCTCGAAGCAAAGCTATCCGGCAAGGGCTTGGCGCTAAGCTCGGGCAGGGATAAAATTTTCTCTCTTGCGTCGCTAAATGTCGCGCAAATCGCACTGAGTCCAAACTCTCTCACGCTAAATAAGATCATTCTTGGTTCGCCCGCGGCAAATATCTCGCTAAATAAAGACAGGCGTTTAAATTTAACTTCGCTGATAAAGCCCACCGCGCAGCTAAAACAGGCCGCAAAGCCCGCCAAAGCTGCGCCTAGCAAATCCGCAAAAAGCAAGGCAAGCTTTGCGTGGAGCGTAAAAAATATCTCGCTTAGCGGCGGAAGTTTAAGCTTTGCAGACGAGAGCCTGAGGGCGCCCTTTAAACTGCGCATCAGCGATATGAAAGCAAGCATCAGCGAGATCAGTCCGAAGCGGGCGGCGGATATTAAGTTTAGCTCGCTCGTAAGCGGAAGTGGGCTGGCAAGCATCACGGCGCGCGCCTATCCGCTGGATTTTAAACGCAAAAGCGATATAAACGTCGTTTTAAAGGAGATCCCGCTTGCGCCCGCATCTCCCTATACCGCCAAATATATCGGCAACGAAATCGCGGGCGGTAAGTTAAATTTAAAGCTTTCTTATAAAATCGACGATGGCAAGCTAAACGCAAGCAACGATCTAAATTTGGACCGCTTCGAGCTTGGCAAAGAGGTAGCGAGCAAGGACGCGCTGAGCCTTCCGATCGGGCTAGCGGTATCGATCCTAAAGGACGGCGACGATCAGATCGATCTTAGCCTACCTCTAAGCGGCACGCTGAACGATCCGAAATTTAGCTACGGCGCGCTCGTTTGGGGCGCGATCAAAAAGCTGCTCTCGGATATCGTGTTAAGTCCGTTTAGATTTATGGGAAAGATCGCAGGCGTGGATACGAAAAAGCTGGAAAGTATCGATTTTGAGGCGGCGAGCAGCGAAATTTTAATCAGCGAAAACTCTAAAATAGATGATTTAGCCAAGGTCGCAAAAGCTAAGCCCGAACTTAAGATCATTCTAAACTCTGCGTATAACGAAAAGCTCGATACTCACGAGTTTCAAAGGCGCTCGCTTCAAAACACGCTTACGCTGATGTCCAATAAACAAGGGCTCTCTACGGATGAAGCCATAGCGGCGCTTAAGATCAAATACGGCATCAAAGCTAGCGGCGATGAGGCGATGGAGGAGCTGATAAGCGCGCAGAAATTTACCCGCTCCCGTCTTGATGAGTTAGCCCTTGCCAGAGCGGCCGCCGTGCAATCGGCACTCGTGCAGCGCGGCGTAAGCGCTTCTCGCGTAGAGATCAAAAAACCGAGCGAAGCGGAGCTCAAACAAAACAGCTTCATCCCGCTAAGCCTAGGTCTTGAAAAATAGCGTAAGCAAAATTTGGCTATACTAAGCAGACTAAATTTAAAGGAACAGCGATGATAAATATAGGAATTCACGGCGGAAGCGGCAGAATGGGTACGATGATCTACGAATGCCTGAAAAATTTCGATCAGGCGCGAGCAAGCGTAATCTACACGGTTGCACCTCTTGATTATACGCCGAGCTGCGCCGCAAGCCGCAGCTACGACGAGCTTTTTGGCGGCTGCGACGTCGTGATAGACTTTACGATCCGAGACGGCGCAATAAATTTAATGAAATTTGCGCTTTCGCACCCAAAGCCGCTTTGCATCGGCACGACGGCCCTAGGCGAGGAGGGCGAGCGGCTACTGCGCGAATGCGGCGCAAAAATGCCCGTACTACACGCTACGAATATGAGCCTGGGCGTCGCGGTGCTAAACAAGCTCGTAGCGCTTGCCAGCAGGAGCCTGTGCGATTTTGACTGCGAAATTTTAGAGATGCACCACCGCCACAAAAAAGACGCCCCGAGCGGCACGGCGATGAGCCTTGCGGAAAGCGCCGCGAGCGCGCGCGGGCTAAGCTTGAAAGACGTGCGCGTAAGCGGTCGCGACGGGCTCATCGGCGAGCGGAGCAAGGACGAGATCGCCGTAATGTCGCTGCGCGGCGGCGACATCGTCGGGCGCCACACCGTGGGATTTTACGGCGATGGCGAGTTCGTCGAGCTAAATCATACGGCCACTTCGCGCGCGACCTTTGCCAGAGGCGCGATAAAGGCAGCGGTATGGCTTGCGTCCCAAAATAGCGGGCTTTACGGCATAGACGACTGCTTAGGAATCTAGCGTTTGCGGCTAAATTTAAAAGGAAAAAATGCCAACAAAAGATGAAATTTTAAATTTTTTGCGCGAGCTAAAGCCCGAGCTTGAAAGCTTTGGAATTTACAAAGTCGGGCTATTCGGCAACTACGCCAAAGGCGGAGAAAATATCGCCGAGAGGTTTAAAATTTCAGCCGATCTATTTGATGAGGCGTCGACAAAATGCCGGACGGCGAGCCGTCAATGATAAAACAAAATATAGAGAAATTTCTAAAAAATAAAATTTAAGAGG
>CAUONQ010000199.1:0-3421 GCA_963456995.1 uncultured Campylobacter sp.
TATTTCGCGTGTAAATGTAGGCGAAATTTCACTAAATTTGACCTCGTGCCGGCGCCCTGAATGTCATTAAATTTAGCCGCGCTTTTAAATTGTACGACGCAGCGCCTCGCCTAATTTCAAAATTTGGTAGTTTTAAAATTTTACCTTGCCGAGGCCTTCGAGCGAGCGAAATTTAAACCAAATATTCAGCCCCTCTTTATATGTAAAGGAATATAATTTCAAAGTAAATACAAACTTTGATTTAAAGGAGAAAAGATGCAAAATCAAAGACGAGACCTACTAAAGGTAGCCGCTTTGGCGGCGGGCGCTGCGATGCTCGGTACGAGCGAACTAGCTGCGAGCGAAAAGGCGTTTAAGCTCTCAAAGCGCGATCATAGCAAGCAAAGAGCGCTGCTGCTCTCAAGCTCGGGCTACAAGGACACGAAGTATCTATCACACGCGGTGTCGTGGATCGGTAAATTTGCGCAGGAGAACAACCTCGCGGGCAAAAAGATCGTTTTCATCCCTTACGCGAGCCTACGCAGGAGCTACGACGAATATGAAAAGCGCGTCAAAGAGGCGCTTGCGAGCTTAAACTTAAATATCGTCGGCGTCCATCACGCTAAAAACGCCGCGAAGGAAGTCGCGAGCGCGGATTGCATATTCGTAGGCGGCGGCAACACCTTCAAGCTCGTGCACGATATGTACGAAAACGAGCTCATCGCGCTAATCAGCAAAATGGTCGAGGACGGCACGCCGTATATCGGCTGGAGCGCGGGCTCGAACGTCGCGGGCGCTACGATGATGACGACGAACGATATGCCGATCATCGAGCCTGAGTCGTTTAATACCTTTAACATCTTCCCGTACCAGATCAATCCGCACTTCATCTCGGGCAAGCCTGCGGGGCACAACGGCGAGAGCAGAGAGGAGAGGCTGGAGGAATTTTTGATCGCTAATCAAAAATCGACCGTTTATGCGATGCCGGAGGGTACGGCGTTTTGGCTAGAGGGCGAGAAGGCGACCGTGCTTGGACCTGCTGCGGTGCTAAAGATGAATTATAAACAAAAGGTTAAGTTGATCGAGCCGGGCAGCTCGTTTAAGTATTGATTGCACCCGCTTAAATTTAACCGATAGATGCGCCAGGCGGCACCGCTAGTTTGAATGCGCAAATCGGTTAAATTTTTAATTGCGGCGCTCGGATAAATTCGGGCGCCGCTTTTAAATTTACGCGACAAAGCGCGTTTTACCTATGTGGACGCGCGATTAAAAGATAAGCATCGATTTTGAAGCGGCACGCGACCCCTGAAGCCATAAAGAGTAAAATTTAAAACGCAGATAAAATGCCCCGTGTCCGCCTTCTTATGCCGCTCGGCGATTTTATTCCGTACATCGCGGACATCCTTGCCGGCTGCGGCGGGACGGTATATTTGCAAAAAAAGAGCGCCTATGGCGCCGCCAAAACCGGTTCGAACGACCTCCGAAACTTAACCGACCTGAGGCAAAGCTTAAAATTTTTTATTTCGCTGGAATCGCCGCAAGAGCCCGAACTGCCTGCAAAGGTATTTTACGACGATATGTATCGAAGCATCATAGAAGGCACGGGCGAGCCTGCGCGGCGCCGCATAAATTCGTAACGCAGCGTGAAATTTCCGTCCGATTTGTAGAGCTTAAATTTAAAAAACCTGCGTCGTCGCCGTAAGCTAAAATTTTGCGCGATTGTTTTAAAATACGTTTAAAATTTTAAGGAGAGCTCATGGCATTTTCAGATTTTTTCAAAAAAGGCGGCAAAAATAGCGCAAATGCCGCAAAGATCGGCAAGACCGCTCAGGAGCGCAAGGATATAAGCATCGAAATTTTAAAATCGCAGGGCGTGCCGTATATAGATCATCTGCCGCTACGGTACGAGACGGATGAGGTCATCCCGCGCGAAAAGGACGAGGTTATCGCTCGCGCGATCTGCTCGTATGCGGCGATAATGTGCGCCTGCTCGATCAGAGACGAGGGCAAGCTCGCGGATGAGGGTAAGCAGGGCGCGCGGGACTTTCTTACGAACCGCTACGGTTGCATAGACAAGCTCACGCGCATGGAGCGCCGCGTCACGCAGGGCGAGGCAAGCCGCGACGAGGCCGTAAATATGGGCTGGAAATACGAGTCGCTGTGGGCGCTAATGTGGGCGATGGGGCTAGTGGAAGAGCTTAGCTTTCCGAGCGAGATCTGCGACTGCGCCTTTGTGATGGACACCTTTAGCGGCGGCGATTTTTCGGCGCGCGTAAAGCTGCGCGATACGGATGAAATTTTACAGGCGCTCGATCTCATCTACCGCTACCACTGGGCGTGCGTCAATGCCCGCGTGCACGGCTCAGACTGCGCAGGGCTCGACGAAGAGGTCGTGATGGAGAGACGCGGCGGGCTGGAGTGGCTGTGCTGCAAAGGGGCGGAGAATGATAATCTGACGGATGAATATAATGCGTGGGATTATCCGGACTTGAACACTTAGCGGCGTGTCTTTTTCCTTTATACATCGTTGGAAATTTCGCCGAATTTCAGTCGCGTATTATAATATACGCTCCTTCATTCGGCTCATTTCCGCCTCGTCTAAAGAAAAATAGCGCGCGTTGTCTCGCTTTACTATACATCGTTGCGTCTAAAATTTGCTCGGTCACGTATTGCGTATATGCTCCCATTCGAATTTCATCCACGCCTCGTCTAGCTTCGCGATACTGCCGCTTGTGTTTTGCGCTCAAATTTAACCCGATCGCGCGCTATTTTTTCTAAATCCAAAATATTTGCCGACGGATCTAAAAACATACCGAATGTGAGATAAATTTATAAATTGATTGGGGATTGAAATTTTAAAATTCTATTGCAAATTGCGCAAGAAATATCGCAAACGCGATCCGCCGAAATTTAAAACATGGCCTGCTAAATTTCAAGGCGCCGTGGAATTTCAAAATTTAAAGTTGCGGGCGAGCAAGGCGCCCGTCCGCGTATTTTAAGCCCGCCAAATTTAAGCAAGCACGTCTGCGCCGCAGACCTAGAAATTGCATCAGCCCTGCGTCGCAGCGCTTCCGCTCGCAAACGCCGCTGCATTCAGCGCCGCGTCGTAATCGGGCTCATCTGCGATGTCGCCCGTGATCTGCTTGTAGGCGATCTTGCCTGCGGTGTCCACGACGAAAACCGCGCGACACATTAGCCCCGCAAGCGCGCCGTCCGCGATCAGCACGCCGTATGCGCGCGCAAACTCCTTATCGCAAAAATCGCTTAGGACGCGTAAATTTTTGATCCCCTCGGTCGAACAAAATCTGCCCGCGGCAAACGGCAGATCCATCGAAACCACGAAAACCTCGGTATTTTTTACGCTCGCGGCGCGCTCGTTAAATTTGCGCGTCTCGGTCGCGCACACGTCCGTATCCAGGGACGGCACGGCGATGATAACCTG
>CAUONQ010000200.1:0-3418 GCA_963456995.1 uncultured Campylobacter sp.
ATGATAGAGATGTTTTTATGCTCCTATTTTGCGGGCGCGGCGACGCTTTTTGAGGACTATGCGAGGCAAAATGTCCGCGCTAAAGAGGTGCTTTTTGTCCCAACTGCCGCAAACGTAGAGGAGTACCGAGACTACGTGGACGAGGCGAAAGAGGTGTTTGCCAAAATGGGCTTTGAGGTTCAAATTTTAGACGTTTCCAAAGCAAGCGAGGACGAAGCGAAGGCAAAAATCGGCGCGGCACAGATGCTTTACGTAAGCGGCGGCAACACCTTTTATCTTTTGCGCGAGCTTAAAAAGAAGGATCTCGCAGGCCTCATCGCTAGTCGCGTCCGAAGCGGCGAGCTCGTATACGTGGGCGAGTCGGCAGGCGCAATGATCGCAGCGCCTAGCATAGAGTACGCGAGCGCGATGGACAATGCGGGCGACTACGGGGCTGCGGCGCAAACAGGGCTTGATCTGGTGAAATTTTACCCCGTACCGCACTACGGCGAGGAGCCTTTCGTGCAAAGCGCGGCTGAAATTTTAAAAATTTACGGCGGCAAGCTAAATTTGGCGCCGATAAATAACGCCGAAGCGATCGCAGTGCACGGCGATAAATTTGAAATTTTAGGGCGGTAAACTGCAGCGTGAAAGTAAAATTTAGTAATTAAACGTTTCGTAAAATTTATGTTTACATTTGCGCATAGGGCTGCGAGGTGAAATTTTAACTTAGGTGCAGCGAGTCGCTAACGAATAAATTTAATCAAAGGATCAAAATGAAAATACTACTTATTAACGGTGGGGCGCCGTTTAACGGCAAAGGCGGCAAGCTAAGCAAGACGCTGCACGAGTTAGCCAAAAAGACGCTAAAAACCCTAGGGCACGAAACGCGCGAAACTACGATATTTGAGGGCTACGATATAGAAGGTGAGGTAGAAAAATTTCTATGGATGGATGCCGTGATCTGGCAGATGCCCGCGTGGTGGATGGGCGAGCCTTGGCTAGTCAAAAAGTACGTGGACGAGGTGTTTATGGGCGGCATAGGCAAGATAGTGGCAAACGACGGACGGCACGGCGCAAGCCCAAACGACGGCTACGGCACCGGCGGGCTGATAAAGGGCAAATCGCACATGCTAAGCGTTACTTGGAATGCGCCGCTTCAGGCGTTTGAGAAGCCAGGCGATTTTTTCGAGGGCGTGGGCGTGGACGGCGTTTATCTGCATTTTCATAAGGCAAATGAGTTTTTAGGCACGAAAAGGCTGCCTACTTTTATGTGCAACGACGTCGTTAAAAACCCTGATGTGGAGCGTTTTATGAAAGATTACGAAGCGCATTTAAAAAGGGTTTTTGGCTAGCCTTGACGGACTCGAACGAGTTTATCTACTCGCAATACAGCGCCAGATGAGCTAAAGCAGATTTATAAGATTGCTTCTTAAGCTCGGATATTACAACGCTTATGAAAAGTACTTGTTCGAGTGTGGCTTGCGACGCACGAGGTTTTCGCAAACGAGATTCGAGCTTTGCTCGGCTGACTGACACTGCGTGATGTGCAGGAGGTGTGAAATTTGCGGCGTTGCGGTGTGAAATTTCGAGTCTTGCGGCGCGCGATTTATGCAGTCACTATATAAAATTTCATACGGCTGTCGCAGCTTTTAAGTCTGTGCGAAATAAAACTTGCGAAACGACGTGGCATTTTGCGATCGTTTTGAATTTTGCAAATGCGCTGTATTTTGGCTCGGCGCGAGATAAAATTTTGTGCGGCGCACTTTTATATGATGTACGCGTCTGGCTTGCCGTTGCTCGTTAGCGCCATGTCAGCGAGTGCTAAGCATGGATGAGCGCGATGGCTGGCTCGTGTAACTATTAGCGTGAGTGGCTTTAAGAGGCGCGATGTGTGTTTACAGGGGAAGAGATGCTAAAAATCGATATGCTTGAGTTTTTTCGCTCGGGCGAGTTTACTGACGTAAAAAGCGGCTTGAGCTGCGCGCAGATCGTCGCGATGTTCGGTCCTGCGGATGCGAGCTTTAAGAGCGCGGGGCTGAAATTTTAAGATACGGCGCCTTTGAGTTTCACTTTTTTCGGGACGAAATTTTTATGATTTTTTCGGATCATTTCAGAAGTGAGCCTCTAAATTTCGGCGGCGGAAGCGCGCGGCAAATCGAAATAGAGCCTTGGATATTATCGGGCTGTCCTGCTCCCATCGACCTTGCGGCAGTGAAAGGCGCTTTAAATCGTAAGCGGATCGAGTATCGCGAGCTCGCAACGAATGAGGGTTTGGAGTTAAACTTAAGCAGCGGCGTTACGCTTGCATTTGAAAGCTTTAGCGGGTTGGGCGAGTCCCGCGGCTACGAACTTGCCGCATTTTGGATAAAATTTTAGCGGAATTTAAAAAGAGAAATATTTCTTTCGTGCGCTTTTTAAATTTAGCTTTTAAATTTACTCTTCGTCGAATGAAAATGAATGAAAATCCAAGACGAACTTCGGCAGAAGCGGCGCCTTGTATCGCGCACGGCGACGGAAAAACCGAGCCGCATTAATTGCAAAGGTACGATTTTAAAGATCGCGATAGCCTGGAGTGATACGGCTTTGTTTTTATGCCGATACGGCGTGCCAGGATAAAGCGCCGAAATAAAATTTAAACAAAAGAGGTTTGATGTTTTTTGATACAAAATACGATGAAAAAAAGATCGCTAGCTTTATCAGATGAATACGCTTTTAAGATGTGTGCTGTTGTTTTTTATCCTTGGCGCGGGCGCGGCGCTGTATATGTCCTACACCGCGGTGCTGCCGTCTAGCCCCGAGTATTTGCAGACCATAGAGGGGCGCGTCATATGTGCAAACAAATAAGAGCAGAGGGACTAGTTATTATAAGTTAAATTTGGTGGATGGCGCGCTTAAGCAGAGGCGTTTTTCTTTAGATGTTTGCAGCACTGAAATAGAGACGGATACAAGGTCGCGATATACGACAAGGACGTAAAAATTTGGTACCAAAGGATCGGGGGCGATACCGACCTTGCACGGCAGATCGCTCTTAAAGACGGACAAATAGTTTTAAAATACGATTATACTTTTGCAACCAGGTTTTATTACGATACCATATCCGATTCCTATAGAATCACATATTTGAAATGGGGCGGCGGTGCGCTTGCGCTTTTGATTGTTCAGATCGTTTTGACTCGGATAGCGAGGAGAAAATACCGCGCCAAATGGGGCTACTACGAAAAACCTACGAATAAAATTTAAAATCGGTCGTCGCCAAATAAATTTAAGCAAAATTTTGACCGGGTAGAATTTCGGATCGGCTTTTGCGCGCCGATTAAATTTACGCGCCAGTTACGCCGCGAAATTTAAATCTTAAATTTAAATAGCGAAATCAAAGGAGCGAAAACGCTGCTTAAATTTAGCTTTTTAAAAATCGTTTTAGTAAAAGGGCGGACAG
>CAUONQ010000201.1:0-3367 GCA_963456995.1 uncultured Campylobacter sp.
TCTTAATTGAGCGATAAAATTTAACTTTAAATTTATCTTGCGTTAATTTAAGCTCTAAATTTCCTTAAATTCAAATTTTTCAAAGAAACTTTATTATATACTTCCCATTCACTTTAAAAAAAGGACGACCATGCCAAAGATGAAAAGCGTGCGCGGTGCCGTCAAGCGTTTTAAAGCGGGCAAAAACAAGATCAAAAGAGGCTCGGCGTTTCGCAGCCACATTTTGACGAAGATGTCTCAAAAACGCAAGAGGAATTTGCGCGAGGCCCAATACGTCGATTCTACGAACGTATCTGCGGTTAAAAAAATGCTTTGCAAATAGTGCGAAGTTAGTTTTTGACGAAAGTCATTCAAACTCCCCTAAATTTATGGATTTTAGGGCAAGATCCCCAAGGGACGCCGATTAAGAAAGGATTAATATGGCAAGAGTAAAAACGGGCATCGTTAGACGCCGCCGTCACAACAAGGTGCTAAAGCTTGCGCGCGGATTTTATAGCGCAAGACGCAAACATTTCAGAAAGGCTAAAGAGCAGCTAGAGAGAAGCCTCGTTTACGCCTTCCGTGACAGACGCGCGAAAAAACGCGATTTCCGCAGACTTTGGATAGTGCGCATCAATGCAGCTTGCAGGCTAAACGACATCAGCTATTCTAAATTTATAAACGGACTTAGAAAAGCAGGCATTGAGCTTGATAGAAAAATTTTAGCAAATATGGCTATGAACGATGCCGAAGCTTTCGCAACCGTCGCAAAGAAGGCAAAAGCGGCATTAAAATAAGCTTTAAAATTTGGCCGTTTTAGAGCGGCTAAATTTTTAAATTTCGACAAAGCTTTTAATTTTAAAAGCGCGTCCGCAAATTTGTCGAAATTTAAGAATTTAGGTAATTTTATTTGAGGCGGTGCAGAATGCTAAAGTCTTTGAAAAAAATCGTATCTCTTGCGCTTGTCGGTGCAGCAGGGTTCGGCTATGCGAGCGAGCAGAATTCCTGGAGCTATGCAAACGCGCAAAAATCACCTTCCAACAACACTTCCCGTTCCGACGTAATGAGCGCTGCGGATAGCTTGGGCGCGAAATTAAGCAGGCGCGACGCGGCTAGCGATAGCTCCGCGAGCGACGAGTATGAAAACTCATTTCGTATCAAGCTCGAGTACGCAAGGGGCTTTGCCAAAAAGGGCTCCTATTCGGGCAGGCTTAATAATCAGCGCGTTATGATGCCTGCGTTTCGCTGGACGGGCAATAGCGGCGTAAATGCCGAGTTTTGGAATGGCATTACCAATATAGGCGGCGCGCTGGTTCCTTATGTGGCTTTCGGCTCTTACGAGGCGGCGATACCGGGCGATCAAACTACGCAATATCTGGTCAGAAGAGAAGAAGACGCGGTTCAGATGAAGCGAAATATTGCGGCGGGCATATCAAATTTAGGCTATACCTATACCAAAAATTCTACTAGAAATCTAAATTTAGTCTATGCCGATATCGATAATTTTGTAAATTTCTACGGCAGAGAAAATATCGCAGGATACTTCATCGACGAGGTTAATACCGAAAACAATCCCGCAACTATCGCCTATATGGAGAGTATCTACAATTATATCAAGACTAAATATCCGGGAATGCTTGTTTTGGCAAACAACGGCTGGGGCGTGCGCGACACCATAGCCCCTTATGCGGACGTTTGGATGCTGCAAGAGGTGAGCGCGGATGAGTATATAAACCACTATCGCCCTAGAACCTCGGAGTTTGAAAAAGACCCTGCAAATTCCTCTAAAATTTTGCACGTCATATACAACGCAAGACCAGATCAATACGACGAGATTATAAGGCTATCTCGCGAGCGTAACGCGGCAAATCTATTCATCACCTCCGATACGAATGCCTATCCTAGCGGATACGACGATCTGCCTACCTATTTTGAAGCACTGATGCTGGCGATCAATAACTTCACGCCTAAAAACGGCAGCCTGTTTTCGCAGGTCGCAAGAGGCGGCAACCGCATAGGCATCGAGATGCCGCGCTCGAAGGTCGATCTGGATCTTACCAAGATTGCACGAAATTCTGCTTATAAAAATTTAACCGATACCGACGGGCAGGAGTTTAACGTAAATGTAAGCGCGATAGGAAACTACGGCGGAGATTACAAAGACCGCTCGGGTGGCGTCAAATACGATCACAAGAGCGACGGAATTTTACTCGGAGCCTCCAAGAGAGTAGATGATCTTACGCTGGGCGTGATCTTTGGGTACCAAAAATCGGACGCTTGGTATGAGGGTAAATTCGACGGTGTCAAAGAAAACATCAAATCCTACGAGTTTGGTCTGGCGGGTAGATACGATTTTAACGAGAACGTGGATCTGGCGGTAAATTTAACATATTCGACAAACGATCATAAATTTGAAACCAACAACGGATTCGGCGCTATCCACGGCGCGAAATACAAATCGCAAATTTGGGATTTCAGCACGAGAGCAGGGTATAAATTTTTATTTGAAAACGGCTACATTAAGCCGTATTTGGGGCTTGGAGCGATTATGGTGAACGAGGATGCGATCTCTAGGCTTAAATTTAGCTCCGCTTCAAAAACCGCGCCGAACGGCACGGCGGGAATTTACGCAATCAAAGCTTTTGGCGATCTGCAGATATTCGCAAATGCGGAGTACGAACATCGGTTTAGCGGCGATTCGTATCATGCAAGCAGAAAGTATTCGGACAGATACGACGTCGAGGGGCTTGATTATTCTAGCGGCGTATTTAACGGCGCTATTGGGCTGAAATATAAGATCCTTCAAAGCGTCGGACTCAGCGCATCGTACGAGCTAAGCGAGAGCAAAAATAGCCTGGCAAGAGCCGCTTTTGACGTGGAGTTTTGATTTTAATCGGAGTAGTCCAAGATAGGCAGCTTGAAGCACGATTACAAATTCCTCTTTGCCGCAAAACAAAATTTGCGGCTAAATTTTACCCGAGCTTTGCCGCGAAATTTTAAAATTTCGACCGTAAGATTTTTACTCGCATAATTTCTACTTTGAAATTCCAGGTAAGACCATTTTTCGCGTCGTTTTGGATGCGAAGCGACGAGATGGAGTCGCTGCCACAGAATCTCGCGCGGACGCTGAGGATTTTTTAAAATTCTAAAATTTTGCCCGTTTAAAACTTTGTGGATCGCGTTTCATACGTAAGAGATTTAAAATTCTATGCGCGGCGCAACTACAGAATTTTTTAAAAGTAGCGGAATTTTAAGAATTCCAAGGGAGCATTCAAATTTTCGAGGCAAAATTTAGATTGATTGGAGTTTGCCGAAATTGGGTAACAGACGCGAAATTTTGCGGATCGCTCCGCAAAATTTAAAAGAGATTATTTTAGCTTGTCTAGTT
>CAUONQ010000202.1:0-3331 GCA_963456995.1 uncultured Campylobacter sp.
TGGGATTAAATTTACTACCGCCTTGCCCTTTGCGGTGCGCGGGCCTTCCGGAATTTTATAAACTTTGAGCCAGTAAAGCTGCCCGCGGTCGGTGATAAACATAAGCGTATCGTGGGTGTTGGACGTAAAAAAGCTCTCGATGAAGTCGTCATCGTACGTCGTGACCGCCACGCGCCCCTTGCCGCCGCGCTTTTGCTTCTCGTAAGTCTTGCTAGGCACGCGCTTGATGTAGCCGCGATGAGTGATCGTAACGACCATATTTTCATTCGCGATTAAATCTTCGATGTCGATATCCTCGTAGTCATCGACGATTTCGGTGATGCGCGGGCATTTAAATTTATCCTTGATCTCCAAAAGCTCGTCTTTGATGATCCCCTCAATCAGCTCCTCGCTCTTTAGGATCGCATCAAGCCGCTTTATCTCGGCTAAAATTTCTTTTAGCTCCTCCTCGATCTTTTCGCGCTCAAGTCCCGTTAAACGGCTTAGCCTCATATCCAAAATCGCGCCCGATTGCGCCTCGCTGAGGCCGAATCTACTCATTAAATTTTCGCGCGCGACATTGGTGTCGGCGGAATTTCTAATCACGTCAATCACTTCGTCGATATTATCTAGCGCAATCTTTAAACCCTCTAAAATGTGCGCTCTAGCGCGAGCTTTTTGAAGCTCAAAAATTGTGCGGCGGATGATGACGGTTTTTCTGTGGTTCAAAAACAGCTTCAAAAGCTCTATCAGCGTGAAAATCTTCGGCTCCTTGCCGTCGATTGCGAGCATTATCACGCCGAAGGTCGCCTCCATCGTGGTTTGCTTAAATAGATTATTCAGCACGATCTCGCTCATCGCGTCGCGTTTAAGCTCGATTACTACGCGAATTCCGTCGCGATCGCTCTCGTCGCGCACCTCGGAGATCCCTTCGATCTGCTTTTCTTTTACGAGATCCGCAATCTGTTCGATCAAGCGCGCTTTATTGGTCTGATACGGCAGCTCGTCGATTACGATGACATCTTTACTAGCTTTTTTTTCAATATGGGTTTTAGCGCGAATTTTAACGCGCCCTCTGCCCGTTTTATACGCTTCGATGATCCCTTTTTTACCGTAGATTATGCCGCCGGTCGGAAAATCGGGACCCTTAATCTCGCCCATGATCTCCTCTAGGCTTGCGTTTTTATTCTCAAGCAGTATCAAAAGACCGCTCACAAGCTCATCTAGGCTGTGCGGCGGGATATTCGTCGCCATTCCAACGGCGATTCCACTTGAGCCGTTAAGCAGCAAATTCGGCACGCGCGCAGGCAATACGTCGGGCTCGTTTAGGCTCTCATCGTAGTTCGGCACGAAATCGACCGTCTCTTTATCCAGGTCTTTTAAAAGCTCCTCGGCTAGCGGCGTCATACGCGCTTCGGTGTACCTCATCGCCGCTGCTCCGTCGCCGTCGATCGAACCGAAGTTACCTTGACCGTCGACGGAAGGAATTCTCATCGAAAAGCTCTGCGCCATTCGCACGAGCGCATCGTAAACAGCGGTATCACCGTGCGGATGGTATTTACCGATGACGTCGCCTACGATACGGGCGGATTTTTTGTATGGCTGGCGAGAGCCCACGCCAAGATCGTTCATCGCATATAAAATTCGCCTATGCACGGGCTTTAGGCCGTCTCTGGCGTCGGGTAGCGCGCGACCGATGATAACGCTCATCGAGTAATCAAGATAGCTCGTCTTGATCGATTCTTCGACGTCGATATCGATGATCTCCTGATTTTCAAACATATTTGATTGCATAAATATCCTTTTAAATTTTAAAGCGCGATTATAGCGAATTATTCTTTTGCATTAGCTAAAACCAAGCCGCACACGGGCATAAAGCCGCCATCGATCAAGCTCTCGCGCGCTTGCAGCATGCTAAGACCCGAGGTGATGATGTCGTCTACTAGGATCACGGGGAATTTCGGCGGGGTTAAAATTTTAAAATTTCGCTTGTGTTTTAGGCGAAATTCCAAACTCTGCCCGCTGTATTTGACGCGGTTTTGCGCGCGCAGGCAGTGAAATTTTGGCTCAATTAGCTCGCTTTTTAGCGCGCGAGCTAAGATCGCCGTGTGCGAATAGCCGCTGCGAGAGTCATCATCCAGCGGCACGGCGTTAAATTTAAAAATTCCGTCCGTTTTAAATGCTTCGTAATTTTGCGGATTTGCTGAAATTTCGCACCGCAGATGAAGCGGGAATTTCGCTAGGCTTAAAGAGGCTATACGCGCAAGCACTGCAGCGCCGTATTCGTGATGTTTAGAAAGTATAAGCTCGCGAATTTCGGAGTAGCCGTAGTAATAAAATACGCTAAAGCCCTCTACCTGCCGCATACCTAGGCGGCATTCGGCTAAATTTGCGGCGCAGGCGGCGCAGATCGTGCGCAGGCTAAACGCGCCGCAATTTACGCAGCGCATCTAAAGCGTCAAGATGATTTGATCGGCGGATTTTTTGACGATGTCGCCAAGCAAGCTTTGCACGAAAGGATTAAGCGATCTAGCCGTGCGAAGCGCGGTAAATTGGCTTTGATCCTGCGAAACGCGCTTGGTCGTAGTTTTGTTGCCCTGCACGATAGAAATCGCTATCTCGCCTCTTGCGCTCATATTTTCTTTAGAGTAGCCGTTGATCGCCGCCGAGATACTTCTGATATTTACGGTTACGATATTCGGGCTTGCAGGATCGATCCTTACGCCGCGAGCCTCAAGCTCCGCGCGCAAAGCCTTATCGAACCACGCCGAGAGATTATTTTTTAAAAGCACTTCATCGACCAATTTGCCGTCGTTGTCGTTTATAACGGCGATTACCATCTGATTTTCGCGCTGATCGTTGATCGCGTTGATATTTACCGACTTGCCGCTTACGGTCTGATCGGCCTTAGAAAGATATGGATTTAGGCTGATGACACTGCTGGTTTGCGAGCAGGCGACAAAAAATAGCGCAAAGACGCCGAGTAAAAATTTTTTCATTTTGATCCTTTTTCTGAAATTCGGGCGCATTGTAGCACTAAATTTAAAATTTATAGATTTTTTTGTATCATTGTAAGATCAAAGGAGAAATTTTGCAAGCACTCGCTTTAAAATACAGACCCAAAAGCTTTGAGCAGCTCATCGGTCAAGACGCCGTCGCCAAAAGCCTCGCGCACGCGCTGGATTCGGGCAGGCTGAGCCACGCATATCTTTTCAGCGGACTTCGCGGCAGCGGCAAAACCTCGACGGCTAGGATTTTTGCCAAAGCGCTTTTATGCGATAAAGGCCCTACCGGCAAGCCGTGCGAGGTCTGCGATAACTGCGTAATGGCAAACGAGGGGCGCCACATCGAC
>CAUONQ010000203.1:0-3329 GCA_963456995.1 uncultured Campylobacter sp.
GGTTAAGTTTAGAATAGGGAGCTTAGAATGAATGTAATATATTGCGATTCTTTAGTTATTGGCGGCGGTTTGGCGGGCTTAAGAGCTGCGATAGCTACCGGAGAGAAGGGGCTTAGCACCATCGTTTTGAGTCTGATCCCTGTTAAGCGCTCGCACTCTGCGGCGGCTCAAGGCGGCATGCAGGCGTCACTGGGAAATTCCAAGATGAGCGAGGGCGACAACGAGGACGTGCACTTTGCCGATACCGTAAAAGGAAGCGACTGGGGCTGTGATCAGGATGTTGCTAGGATGTTTGCGCAAACGGCGCCTAAGGCTATCCGCGAGCTTGCGGGCTGGGGCGTTCCTTGGACCAGGATTACTAGAGGCGAGCGAAGCGCTATTATCAACGCTCAAAAAACCACGATCACCGAAAAAGATGAGGTTCACGGGCTTATCCACAGCCGCGACTTCGGCGGTACGAAAAAATGGCGAACCTGCTATACCGCCGATGCTACGGGACATACTATGCTTTTTGCCGTTGCGAACGAAGCGCTAAAGCATAACGTCGATATTCATGATAGAAAAGAAGCGATCGCGCTAATTCATGCAAATAACCGCTGCTACGGCGCAATCGTGCGCGATTTGGTTACCGGCGAGCTCATCGCATACGTCTCGAAAGGCACACTGATCGCTACCGGCGGCTACGGCAGAGTATATAAGCACACCACAAACGCCGTCGTTTGCGAGGGTATAGGTGCTGCTATAGCGCTTGAGACCGGCGTCGCGCAGCTTGGAAATATGGAAGCGGTACAGTTTCACCCTACGCCTATCGTTCCGAGCGGAATTCTGCTTACCGAAGGTTGTCGCGGTGATGGTGGAATTTTACGCGATGTGGACGGCTACCGCTTTATGCCGGATTATGAGCCGGAGAAAAAGGAGCTTGCTAGCCGCGACGTCGTAAGCCGCCGTATAATGGAGCATATAAGAAAAGGCAAGGGTGTAAAGAGCCCTTACGGCGAGCACGTTTGGCTCGACATATCAATCCTTGGACGCGAGCATATCGAGAAAAATTTACGCGACGTACAAGAAATTTGCGAAATTTTCAACGGCATCGATCCTGCCGACACCGAGGTAATAACCGACGAGCAGGGCAGAAAGCGCGGCAAGGGCTGGGCTCCGATCCTTCCTATGCAGCATTACTCGATGGGCGGTATCAAAACAAAAGCTACAGGCGAGAGCCCAACGCTAGCTGGACTTTTCAGCGCGGGAGAGGCTGCGTGCTGGGATATGCACGGCTTTAATCGCTTGGGCGGAAATTCCGTCGCCGAAACCGTCGTCGCAGGAATGATCGTGGGCGAGTATTTTGCGGAGTATTGCCAAGGGCACGACGTCGATATCAATACGCACGATATACAAAAATTCGTAGATAAAGAGAAAAATTACATTAAAAGCCTGCTTGAAAAAGAGGGTAAATTTAACGTATTCGAGATCAAAAACAAGATGAAAGACGTTATGTGGGAGCACTGCGCGATCTTCCGCACCGGCGATGGGCTAGCCAAAGCCGTAAAAGAGCTCGAGGAGCTTTACAAGCAGTCCTTAGACGTCAAAGTAAGCAATAAAGAGCTTTTTGGAAACCCGGAGCTCGAGGAGGCTTATCGCGTACCGAAGATGCTAAAGCTTGCGCTTTGTATCGCCAAGGGTGCGCTTGATCGCACAGAAAGCCGCGGCGCGCACTTCCGTGAGGATTATCCAAAACGCGACGATCTAAACTGGCTAAAACGAACGCTTGCAAACTGGAAAGAGGGCGATACTATGCCTACTCTAAGCTATGAGCCGCTTGATATTATGAAGATGGAGATGCCGCCTGCATTCCGCGGATACGGCGCCAAAGGCAATATCATCGAGCATCCCGACAGCGCCGTGCGCCAAAAAGAGGTCGATGAAATTCGCGAGAAAATGCAAGCCGAGGGCAAAGGCAGATATGAAATTCAAGAGGCATTGATGCATTATGAATTGCAGCCAAAATATAAAGCACCTAACGAAAGAGCAGGTATAGGATATGAGTAGAAAAATAACAATAAAGGCATTTAAGTATAATCCGTTAAGCAAAATTTCAAAGCCGCACTTCGCTACTTACGAGATCGAAGAAACCGACGGAATGACGCTGTTTATCGCGCTTAACGTGATTAGGGAAAAATTTGATCCCGAGCTAAGCTTCGACTTCGTTTGTCGCGCTGGCATCTGCGGTAGCTGCGGTATGCTCGTAAACGGTAAGCCGCAGCTTGCGTGCCGCACGCTTACTAAGGACTATCCGGACGGCGTGATCGAGCTTATGCCGCTTCCGGTTTTCAAGCTGCTAAAAGATCTCAGTGTCGATACGGGCAACTGGATGAACGCGATGAGCAAACGCGTAGAGAGTTGGATCCATACCGATCACGAAACCGATATCTCAAAGCTTGAAGAGAAGGTCGAGCCGGAGGTCGCGCAGGAGGTTTTCGAGCTAGATCGCTGCATCGAGTGCGGCATCTGCGTGGCGAGCTGCGGTACCGCAATAATGCGAAAGGATTTCATCGGCGCCGTCGGTATCAACCGTATAGCGCGTTTTCAGATCGATGCGCTGGATAAACGCAGCGACGAGGATTTTTACGAGCTAATCGGCGATGATGACGGAGTATTCGGCTGTATGACGCTGCTAGGCTGCGAGGACAACTGCCCTAAGCACCTTCCGCTTCAAAGCAAAATCGCCTATATCCGCCGCAAGCTTGCCGCTCAGGGCAAATGCGGCTGCGGTAAATAAAATTTAAGCGGGTTCTTCCCGCTTAAATTTATCTCTTTATCTCACTAAATTTTACTCAACAAATAAATTTCAAAAATGCTTGAGTCTGGCAAGCAAGGTAGCCTTAAATTTAATACTATCCCAAGGTATAAAGAAGTAAAATATGATCGCTTAAGATCGCAGGCGAGGGATAAGGATGAACGAAGCAGAGTCCAAAGAGCTAAAGAAAATTCTAAATGAACGACGTCAAAATGTGGAGCAAGGCTCGGAGGGGAATTATGACGCTCAAAATTTTGATGCCTTAAATTTTGATACTTCAAAATCCGATAACTCAAATTTAAACGTAGAAGGAAATCTAAAATTTCAAAATTCAAATTCCGATGATGCCGCTTCTAATAAAAATTATAAAACCGGGGCTAGGGATTACGACAAAGATCTGATAGTTATAAAAAATTACAACATTATGCACTTGCTGTTTTATATCATCATAGCAATCATCATTCCGTCTATTTTCATAAAAATTTTGTATAGCAAAGGTTTGATGGATTTATATTATGGCGGTAGAACATATTTG
>CAUONQ010000204.1:0-3328 GCA_963456995.1 uncultured Campylobacter sp.
GCTCACTTTTGAGTGACAAAAATTTAATGCTTATGAATTTAACGAATTTTTTTCAAAAAGCTTTCATGACGGCAGCGTTTTTTCTAATTCCAATTTTGCTCGTGCAAAAATTCGGACTTTCCAAAAGTGATTTGACCAAAATTTATGCTCTAGGCGCCATTTTCGGCTTTACCGCGATGGGTGCGAGCGGTGCTTTGGGTGAAAAGCGCGCGCTAGCTAAGCAAATTCTACTCGTCGGCATTTGCTTTTTTATCGCTTCGTATTTGATTTTTGCGTTTGCTAGCGGGGCGAGCGCTTTCGTGGTGGGCGTGATGCTTTTTTTCGTGGGATTTAATGCGCATGAGCCCATTATGCAAAGCCTTGCGTCCAAATTTGCCAAAGTCGCTCAAAAAGGCGCTGCGCTTGGGATTTTTAATTCCTTTGGGTTTTTTGGCAGTTTTTTGGGCGGGCTATGCGGCGGCGCACTTTTTGGCAAAATCGGCATCGAAGCGCTAGGCATCGGTGTCGCGGTTTTGAGTGTGATCTGGCTTGTGCTACTTTCTAGGCTGAGCGATCCAAAACTTTTTAAGAATTTATACTTTCCTAAAGGCGGCGATTTTTCCGCACTACAGGGTGTCAAGGGCATTATTGAAATTTACGAGACCGATAGCGAACTCGTTGTGAAATTTAACTCGAAACTGATAAATGAAGATCAAATTTATAAAATCGTAGGAGGCAAATGATGGAATTTGAAAAATTTGAAAGCGCGATGGAGCGTTTCGCAAGCACGGTGCAAAAGTCATCGTGCATCGAAAAAGTCGCGATCACGCAGGCGCTGGGGCGTATTTTAGCTACCGACGTCGCGGCGCCTTTCAGCACTCCGCGCCGTCCGACGGCCGCGATGGACGGCTACGCGCTAAAGGGCGCAGATCTAAGTGAGGGAGCGAAATTTAAGATCGTCGGCACAACGCCTGCAGGCAAGATGCCTGGCGCCGCGGCAAAGGCGGGCGAGAGCGTCAAAACCTTCACGGGCGGGCTTATGTGCGAGGGCAGCGACACGCTTCTGCCGATCGAAAACGTGCAGGTGCAAGACAGCGAAATTATCGTCACAAAGCCCGTTCCTGCGGGCTTTGCCGTGCGCGCGGCGGGCGAGAGCTACCGCGAGGGCGAGCTTTTGCTTAGAAGCGGCACGAAGCTCGGCTTTTCGCAGATCGCGTTACTAGCCGAGCTTGGTCTATTTCACATAAGCGTATTCGTCCGCCCAAAAGTAGCGATCCTAGCCACCGGCAGCGAGATCAAGGATCTGGGCGAAAAGCTCGAAAACGACGCTCAAATTTACAGCTCCAACCACATCGCGCTTGCAAATTTAGTAACGCAGCTAGGCTGCGAAGCGATGATAATGCCTCTAGTACGCGATGACGAAAAAGAGCTGGAAGGCGCGATATTATCGGCTTTACAGAGCGCCGACATACTTCTAACCAGCGGCGGAGTGAGCGTCGGAGACTACGACTTCGTGCAAAGCACGCTACAATCAAAATTTGAACTAATCGTAAAGGGTGCGGCGATCAAACCGGGCCGCCACGTGCGCGTAGCCAAAACCGGCGAAAAATATATCTTCGCATTCCCCGGCTTCCCGCTCTCGGCGCTCATTACGTGCATTTTGTTTCTGCGCGTATTTTTGCAAAGATCTTTTGGCGTGCACGAAAACACGGAATTTAGCGCGGTCTTGGATCACGACTACCTAAAAAAGACGCCGTGGCTGGAGTTTATGCCCGCCGTCTTGCAAAACAGGGAGGGGAGGCTTTTTGTTAGCTTACAAAGCAAAAAGCAAGGTTCCAGTGCGATTTTGAACAATTTAGACGACGATAGCGTCCTACTAGTCGCGCCGCTCGAGGTTAAAGAGCTCAAAAAAGGCGAGCTCGTGCGCGTAATCTCGGTACCTAAAATTTAGCGCGCAGCGGTTCGGAGGCAGTTGCGGAGGCAGATGGAATTTTAACTGCCGCGAGGCGTTAAATTTGGCTACGAAAGCTCTGCTTCGAGGTTTAAAAAGTTGAAATTTAGACCCAAATCGCGCGCCGAGGCGGGTTGATCAAAATTTTTATTGCACGCCGCTATACAGCGAGTGCGCTAAAATTTTTGCTACCGCACAATTTCAGCTCCAAGCTGCTTTGCGGGCGGAATTCGGGTATTTGTGGGAGATAAAGCAAAAATGAAAGATAAATTTTATGGTGCTCCGGCGGGCGTTTTTTGCGAATACAAAGCAGGTGAAAAATGAGCCAAACTCACCCTTTTAAGCCGATTTTCGATCAAAATTCTAAGATTTTAATCCTCGGCTCCTTTCCCTCCGCCCCCTCTCGCAAGCTGGGCTTTTACTACGCAAATCCGCAAAATCGCTTCTGGCAGGTGCTGGCGCAAATTTTAAACGCGCCGCCGCCTGCGAGCACGGATGAAAAGATAAAATTCCTGCTTGCCCGCGGCATCGCCATCTACGACGCTGCGATCTGCTGCGAGATAAAGGGTTCGAGCGACGCCAAAATGACAGCCGTCGTGCCTGCAAATTTAGAACCGATCTTTAGCGGCGCGCACATCGTGCAGGTATTCGCAAACGGCGGCAAGGCGCATGAAATCTGCGAAAAATACTTAAGAACTCAAATTTTAAACGTAACGGGCAAAGAGCCCGTCAAATTACCCTCGACTAGCTCCGCAAACGCAAATTTTAGCTTTGAAAGGCTAGTGCGCGAGTGGACGATCGTAGCGGAAGTATTGAAGCATGCCGAAATTTAACGCTCAGCTCCGCTAAACAGCGCGCGATAGGCTTACGGGCACAGCTTGCGTGCCGAGCTAAATTTAATCGCGCTTAGCAAAAAAGCTAAATTCAAAAAATTTACACAATCAAGTCGCAAGCGACAAAATTTATCCGCTTAAATTTAGCCAGCCTCGTTCGTATTTTGCTACAAATATAAAAATTTAATGCGACACCGCTAAATCTCATAATTATTTATAAATACAAAAAATAGCAATGAGACAAACGAGTAAATTTTAAAATATTTGGCTCATCGCTTGGCAGAATAACACAAATCACTAACTAGGCACTACAGAATTTCTACGTGCAGTTTTTGTAAGAGAGTAGATGACGAGTAGCATAATAAAAACATAAAGCAAATTTGCGCTTTTTTGTATTGATTGCATTGCTTCATCGTATTTTAGAGCGATTAGAACCTTATCATACGATTTTTTAGTGGTTTCATGTAAATTTTTGCAGCTAGCATTATAATCCATGGATTCCTTTGAATATTTTATGTATTTTTTCACAAAATCAATTAAAGGAGTGCTTGTTCTACTATTATCC
>CAUONQ010000205.1:0-3313 GCA_963456995.1 uncultured Campylobacter sp.
AGCAAAATGTGTGGAATCGTAGGCTACATAGGAAATGCCGAAAAGAAAAAAATCATAATAAACGGACTAAAAGAACTCGAGTATCGCGGATACGATAGCGCTGGGCTTGCCGTGATGGATGAGAGTGCGAATATAAAGTATTTCAAAGCGGTCGGCAAGCTAAATAATCTCGAAGAAAAGATGAAAGATTTCACTTCGCAAGGCTTTGGCGTTGCGATCGGGCATACTCGCTGGGCGACGCACGGAAAGCCCACCGAGCTTAACGCGCATCCGCATTTTGGAGATTTTAGCTTCGTCGTACATAACGGCATCATCGAAAACTACATCGAGCTAAAGGACGAGCTCGAAGCGGATGGTGTGAAATTTTTAAGCCAGACCGATACCGAAGTGATCGTGCATCTTTTTGAGAAAAATTTCAAGGCTAGTAACGACGCATTTAAGGCATATGAAGCCACAATTAAACGGCTAAAAGGCGCATACGCTACGCTTTTAATCACCAAGGCAGCACCCGGAGAAATTTTTTTTGCTAAAAACGCAGCTCCGCTCATCGTCGCGAAAAACGATAAAAACGAAATTTTCTTTAGCTCCTCGGATGCTCCGCTCATCGGGCTTGCAAATACGGCTGCGTATCTGGATGATCAAATTTACGGCGTCGCCAAACTCGGGCAAATCGACGTTTTTAAAAACTCTAAACCGCATAATTGCGCCTTTAGTGAGCTTCCGAAAGATAAAGGCTACGCGCAAAAAGAGGGTTTTAGATTTTTTATGGAAAAAGAAATTTACGAGCAGGCGCAAGTCGTAACCGAAACGATGATGGGGCGCGTAATCAAGGGCGGAAAGATAAAATTTGACGAGCTTGACGAGGCGCTGTTTGAGGGCATCGACGAGGTCGTGTTATGCGCCTGCGGTACGAGCTATCACGCCGCGCTCGTAAGCTCATATCTTTTCGAGCGCATCGCTAAAATCCGCACGAAAGTGGAAGTCGCCAGCGAATTCCGTTATAAAGAACCATTTTTAAACAAAAATTCCTTATTTATCGTGATCTCGCAAAGTGGCGAGACCGCCGATACATTAGAGGCGCTGCATATCGCTAAAAAAGCCGGTCTTAGGACGCTTGCGATCTGCAACGTCGATAACAGCTCGATCGTGCGCATGGCGGGCAGCGTGATCCTCACCCGTGCAGGCATCGAAAAGGGTGTGGCATCTACGAAGGCCTTTGCGACGCAGGTTATGGTGCTATGGATGTTTGTGGTGTATCTTGCAAATCTGCGCGAAGTCATCTCGGCGCGCACGAATTCCGCTGAAATTTCGGCGATGCTTCATATCCCGCAAATTTTAAAGATCAAAGACGGCTTGCAGGATAAAATTTACCGCATGAGTAAACACTATCTGCACGGACACGGCTTTTTCTTTATCGGTCGCGATATTTTCTATCCGCTCGCTCTTGAGGGCGCACTCAAGCTCAAAGAGATCTCATATCTGCACGCGGAGGGCTATCCGAGCGGCGAGATGAAGCACGGACCGATCGCGCTTGCCGATTCTAATCTCTTTACGGTTGCGCTGATGCCAAAGCATTTGCTCTACGAAAAAACCAAAAGCAATGTCGAAGAGCTTGCTGCGCGCGATGCGTATATTTTAGCTATCAGCCCGGAAGAGCCAGAGATCGCGGATGATTTTATCAAAACAAGCGAGCAGAGCCACGCGATGAGCGAATTTTTTGAGATGATGATAATTTTACAAATTCTAGCTCTTGAAATCTCCGTCAGACTTGGCAACGACGTGGATATGCCGCGAAATTTAGCCAAAAGCGTCACCGTAGAATAATCGTTTTTTAAGTTCATTTTGACTAATATTTCTCATTAAAAAATCGGGGAATGTTAGTATATGAGACTTATCGGATTTATCAGAGGTGAAAATGTCATAGTTGCCACGGGCGGGGTCGAGTATAGCTACGAAATGCTGGGCGAACGCGATCCTAGCCTAACCGATGGCGATGAGGTAAGCTTCGACACGCTAGCATCCAGCGCGATAAATATAAAGCGCGTCGAGGGCTCTAAATCCAAAGACCGCGTAGAGCAAAAAGTAGTCCCACAGCCAAAAGAATCTGCAAAGCAAAACGATGAAATTTTTGGCGATAAGAATTTTGCAGAAAATAATATATCAGAAGCACCTTCCTTTCAAAGTTCTACCGAAAATATTGCAAACGATATATCTGCCGTAAAAGAAACGAAGGTCGCAAAAAAATTTAATAAATTTAAATTTAACCGCAAAGCCAAGCCTACGAGTGCAAAAAAACCGAAATTCTTTGGATTTGAGTTCGTCCAGACCGACGATCTGCGCACTACGCAAAGCGTCGAGAGTAAAATTTATACTTCATCTATCCGCAAGGAAGGGCTTAAATCCATAATCCTGCCCATAGTGCCAATAGTCATTATTTTGATATTCCGCTCGCAAATCGCAAGCATATTTCTATCTTTTTCACAGATCCAAGACTACGTCAATCAAGACACGGTTTATATGGTGATGGACCTGCTGATTTTCCTTAGTTTTGCGCTATTTTATCTGCTGCCGCTTAACCGCGCGATAAACCTACTCTCCATAGCGACGCACGATCAATACCCGATGCGTCAAATGGCGAATTACAACGTCTTTATCATCCTGTGCGTCATCTCTACGATCCTGCAGGATAAGAGCCTGGGGCTGGATGAGTTCGAGCAGTTTTTCATCTGCGGCGTGATCGGACTTGGGCTCATTTCGTTTTATTATAAGTTCAAGGCGTTTGCGTTTATGTTTTTCAAAACTGCAGGCTCAATCCTATTTGCTCCCGCGCTGCTTGTGGAGCTCGCGGCTATTATTTTCATCGGCATCGGCGACCGCTATACTGGCGCGTCGATGAAATTTATGGAGCTTACAGGGCTATTTTTTGCGAGCACGGCGTGGAGATACATCATAATTTTTATCGTTATGTCGCCGCTTTATTTCCTTGGATTTTGTATGCTAAGGCGGATTAAAAAATAATTTTACAAAATTTTGCCGCAGATTTGGCTGCGATGAAATTTTACTACGATAGAATTCCACTAAAAATTTCATCACAAAATTTAGCACGAAGACAGAATTTAGCGAGAATTTGAACTTTATCAAAGTAAAATTTTATCGCAATAAAATTCCGCAATTGTAGGCGCAGATCGCACGCCCTAAAGCAATATATGTCTTTTATACGCGTTAACGCACGCTTACAAAAAATACACCAATGCCTGCGAAATTTCGATGCAATGTCCCCTTTTATTTGACAAAAGCCATAGCAATTTTACAT
>CAUONQ010000206.1:0-3294 GCA_963456995.1 uncultured Campylobacter sp.
CACAGCAAATATCGTTAGGAATAATCCGATCATCGCAAATTGCTTCAAAATAAGCGCCGCTTGCACTAAGCCTAGATCGCTACCTGCGTATTCGCCCAAAAGTCCTTCTTGAAGCTCTTGCTCGGCTTCGGCAAGATCAAATGGCTTTCTGCCGGTCTCGACATACATACACCATAAAAATGCAATCGAGGCGACGGCAAAGCTTGGGATTTGATAGCCGATCTGACCGCTGCGTACCATCCCCTGAATCTCAACTAAATTTGAAGTTCCCGCAGCCATCATTACTACGATTAGGCACATCATCATCACAGGCTCGACAAAAACGGCAAGCATCTGCTCGCGTCCGCCGCCGGTTGCGGCAAACGGGTTACCGCTATCTATCGAAGCCGCACCGAATACGAAGCGCAAAAGCGCACCTAGATATAAGATAACGAAAATATCCGAATATGCTCCGAAAATTTTATCGGTGGTTGGATCGCTGTATGTAATAGGAATAGCCGCCAAAATCGCTGCCGAAGTAGCGAAAAGGAAAAACGGCGCCCATCTAAATACCCAGTGGCTGCACGCAGGAACGGTTCTGCCGCGCTTAAAAAGCTTAATAATATCGCGGTAAGTCTGGAAAAAATCGCTTCCTTGTTTCGACTGAAGCTTGGCTCGAAGTTTTCTCGCCATACCGTCGAAGAGTGGAGCGACTAGGACGATAACCGCGACTTGAAATATCATTAAAAATATAGTTTGTATAGTCTGCATCTTAAACCTCCTAGATCAAGAAATATCCGACGCCCAGTATCGCGCAAAGATAGATTAGGATGTAAAGCGTATATAAATTTGCATAGCCGCTTTGAATAATTCCTATCTTATCGGCGACCTTCTTACTCCAATCGATTACCGGTTGATAAATCATCGTCCACCAAATGTCTTGTGGGTGATTGTGATACTCGATCGGTCCGAAGTAGCCGTTTTGCTCTATTCTGCGTTTATGACCTCTAAATAACCAGTCCATAATCTTTCTTAAATCGCCGGTAAAAGGACCGCCGGTCATCTGCATGCGAGGGCTATATTTAAAGCCGCACGCCCAAGGATCGGTCTCACGAGGTTTGTCGCGATTTGCTTTCATAACCGCTAGGATGATAAACGGAAGCAACATTGTAGAACACAAAATCACTGCAATAAGAGGAGTTGAAACGATACTTCCCAAAGGCGAAGTGATTGACGAAGCGCCTAGGCTTGCGACAAATTCTCTATTGGAAGTGATAGAATTTACCGCCTGCATGATGTAATCGACTATGAAGTGTGCGCCTACGCCAAATCCCACGCAGCCTATCATCAAAATGATCATTCCTAAAACCATTCCAAGAGGGCTTTCTTTTGCGTTTTCCCAAATTTTTTCATCTCTTGGGGTTCCTGCAAAGATTACCGCATAAAGCTTAAGGTGCATACCGACCAAAACGCCGGTGAGTGCAAGAGCGACCACTGCTAAAGAGAAGGCATATCTAATGAAAATTCCGCTTTCCTTAGCGCCTTGAAGCATTCCTTGATAGGTAAACCACTCTGAAACGAAGCCGTTTACCGGAGGAAGCGCTGCGATACCCATGATACCGATAAACATACCGACGGCAGTTAGAGGCATTTTTTTAGCTAGCCCTCCTAGCACGTCCATATTTTGCGTATGAGTAGCGTGGATTACAGAGCCTGCACATAAGAATAGAAGGCCTTTGAATATCGCGTGATTTACTACGTGGTAGCAGCCTGCTAAAAATCCGACTGCAGCTAGCGTTACATTGCCTGCTGCGACGCCGTAAATTCCGGTGCCAAGACCCAGCAAGATAATTCCGATATTTTCAACCGAGTGGTACGCAAGAAGCGCTTTAAAGTCGTGCTGGCACAACGCGTATAAAACGCCGAAAAGCGAGCTGGCTGCTCCTAGGATTAAAACTGCAAGTCCAAAATAGATGCTTAGCGGCAAAAATAACGTAAATTTAACAAGTGTAAAGAGCGCTACTTTGATCATAACGCCGCTCATTAGCGCGGAGACGTTTGATGGAGCCGCAGGGTGAGCTTGCGGTAGCCAAACGTGAAAAGGCCACATTCCCGCTTTTGAGCCGAAGCCGACCAAAAATAGCACGAAAGCAGCCACGGAAGCGCCCATCGGCATATTTACTTTTCCCCACTCCGCAAATTCGAAACTTCCTGCGTAGTTTGCAATGATAAGTAATCCACAGGTGATACAAAATGCACCGATCTGCGCTATACCTAGATATACCATAACGGCTTTGAGCGTGCCTTTGCCATCGTTTACTATTATGAGAAATGACGAGATTAGCGTCATAAGTTCCCATAAAACAGCGAAGCAAAATACATTATCCGCACTGATGACTAAAAGCATAGATAAGATGAAGGTATTAAATAAACATGCAAAAACGCCGATATTTGCCTTTCCGATATATTCCTCAGCATAGCTCATGCCGTAAACGCTGCTTGCAAAGCCTATAAAAACGACTACGAAGCTGAAGAAATTTCCAAGCGGACTTAAAGCAAATTTTGGCGCATATAAGAAAGTACCACCCAAAACGAAGCTGTCGCTTACACCCATATTGGCTACGAAATGGCACATCGCGTAAAAACAGCTGATAGCACCTAATCCAAATCCCACCTTAACGGCAGTTTTTGGAGCGCAGTATAAAAGGATACTAATTACTGCACTGACGATAAATAAAGTATAGACGCTTATCATTTTGCGCCTCCTTCTTTTTTGGCGACGCAACTGATTTCGCCGTTTAATACGTCTTTTGCAAAAGCATTAGCCGCATCGTAGTCTATCGCAAAGCCCAATTTATGCTTACCTTCTTTAGGATCTATCATAATGATAGCGCTAGTTGGGCAAACCTCGACGCATGCAGGACCGTTCTCGCGTCCGTTGCATAGATCGCATTTGATGGCGGTGCTTTTGGCGCCCGCTTGGCTTTCGATCTCGAGATAATACTTCGGCTCGACCGCATAATTTACTGACGGCATAAGCTCGGCATTCGAGCTGATCGCGCCATAAGGACAGGCGAGCGTACACATCTTGCATCCGATGCAAATTTCTTCGTGCAATTCGATATAGTTATTATCGAAGCGAAGCGCACCGGTAGGACAGACATTTGCGCATGGTCCGTCATCGCACTGCCTGCACTGCGTAGGCATAACGCCGTAAGCCTGTCTAAGCACGGTAAGTCGCGATTTAGCAAGCTTGCCGCGCTCGTAGGCACTTGAGTAACAGGCCGCCATGCACGTCGTGCAACCGATACATCG
>CAUONQ010000207.1:0-3268 GCA_963456995.1 uncultured Campylobacter sp.
TGGTAATTCTAACATAAAAATTTATCGTGATTTTACTGCGTTTATAAAAAATGATGGAATTCCGCACTAAACGGGGCGGAATTCCAAATTTAGCTAGAAGAGCGAAGCGCCCAAGCGGTCCGCGGGATCGGGCTCACCCGTTACGCGATTTCGTAGATCGCGACGAAATACTTCGATCGCCCAAAACCAAACCGCGTGCCCGAAAAATTCCGAAACGTGCTCATACCACGGAAGCTGAAAAAGCGGCGGCGTAAGTCCTAAAAGCGGCAGCGTGATGCAATGCACCGCGATATTTACGACGATACCGAACGCGACGCCCTGAAATAGCGTGATTTTAGGAAATTTCTCGGTAGCGAAGTGTGCTTAATTTTAAATTCTGCTATTGTTGCGGAGCATTAAATTTCACGCGTGCCCTTAAAGCTTGCACGGTAAAAAATCAGCAGCGCGGCGGCTAACGCGGCAAAGCCGCAAAATAGCCCTTGGTAGCTTAAATATTCAAGCGCCTTGCCACCTACGGCAGTACCGATGCCGCCTCCGAAAAATATCGCCGTGCCTATGATCCCAGAGGATAGACCTTTGGCGGAGCCACAACGAAGCGCTGCGCTTGCTAGGACGGACTGCGCGCAAACATAGCCGAATCCCAGCAAAAACGTCCCTACATATGCGGTGGCAGCGAAGCAACTCGCCAAAAGGCACAGCGCCGAAGCGGACGCCAAAAAGCCGAGGGTTAGAATTTCTTTTGGCGGCAACTTCTCTTTTAAATATCTAGCAGCGTTTCCTGCCAAAAAGCAAGCGACGCCGTAAAGCATAAGGCAGGCTCCGGCAAAATTTGAGCTCAAGCCCAGCTTTTTAAGTAGATAAGCGCCTATGAATGAATACGCCCCAAGCACGATTACGCCGTTACATAAAGCCAAAAAATAGCTTCTCAAAAGCGCAGCATCGCCGCGCAAGCTGGCTAGGGATTTTACGAAGCTTTCACCTCCGCTTTTCGGAGCGTCTTTGAAATTTAGCGTAAATAGTGATACGAAAGATACTGCAGACAGCGTAGAAAAGGCTAAAAATATCTCTCTCCAAGAAAATCTAGCCACCGCCCACCCGCCTAAAGCCGCACTCAGCCCCTGCCCTAAAAATACCGAGCCCAGAAATATCGCTACGATTTTTTGTCTATCCTTCTCGTCATATGCATCGCCTATAACGCCGAGGCAGACGGCGATTATACCCGCCGCCGCGCATCCCGTGCAAAAACGAAATAAAACAAGCCACGCTAGACTTTTTGCAGTGGAGCAAAGAAGCGTAAATATCGCCAAAAAGAGCATTAGCAGAATTAAAATTTTACCTCTGCCGTAGCGATCGCTAAGATGTCCGTAAACCGGCTGAAGTAAGCCATAGGGGATCAGATATGCCGTCAAAACTGTGGAGGCGACGCTTACCTGCACCTCAAACGTATCTGCGATGCTAGGCAGCAGTAGCGATGCGATCCAGTTATCTGCGGCAGAGATTATCCCTGAGACGATGATTAAGAGTAGTAGTCCTTTTTTGCAGCGCATTTTAAATTCCTAAATTTACGTAATTTTAGCCATTATAACTCTTTTGCTAGAAAATTTGGAATTTTAGCAAGCCCTGTGAATATGAGGCGGCGGGCATAGATCGCTAAGTTCGCAGCTAGAGGACACAATGCGGCAGGCACAGCGCTATGGTCGGCATACAATGATGCGTCTACCTTGAGCAACGTGAGCAGTGAGTGCATGTATTTCTAACTCTCTTTTTTCGCGCATAAAGACCTATAAGAAATAACGCAAATTTAACAATGCTACGAAGCAAAGCTATAGCATAAAACAAATAAGGAAAGCCCTAACTTGCAACGCGAACCCTACAATAAAATTCAAAAATTCTTTAAAATTCTACGCGGATTATGGTGCCTAAAAATCAACTAAAATTTTAAGTGTGTATATCCCCGTAGCGCACGCTTTTTGCCACGTAATCTCATCGTTTATAACAAGCCGTGACGAGCCATTTGGACGATCTCGTGCCGCTAGATTAAATTTAATAGCAGCGGAGTTTTGAAATTTTAACGTATGAGAGACTTCAACGCGCGCTTGAAATTTTAGTCTCGAGAGATGATTTTGATTTCGTTCGCGCAAGATCCGCCAAAGTCCGTGCCGAAGGGATCTTGGACCGTGAAATAATGATCTATCGCGCCGCATCCGTGCCCGATCTGCTCACCCCAGCCAAGCGCCCTGCGCACGAAGCCCTTGGCATGAGCGACGGCTGCGGGCAGGTTAAGTCCCGCCGCCAGCGCGCACGCGATCGCGCTTGAGAGCGTGCAGCCCGTACCGTGGGTGTTACGCGTAGAAATTTTAGGCGCGGAAAACTCATAAAATTTACCGTTTTCGTACAAAATATCGACCGCTAAATTTGTCAAATCCCCGTCCTCACTATTTGGTTCAAAACCTGCATCTAAAGACACTGCGGATAAATTTTGTTCAAAGGGCAGCTCCGCGCTCGTCTTTAAATTTCCGCTTTCGCTAGTAAAATTTTCATCCGCGAAATTTGCGCGCTCCGTCGAGCCCGTAGAATTTTTGAGAGCCCCGTTTTCGCTCGCCTTGTGCCCAAAAGCTTTAAAATTTTGCGCTGTATCCGCTCCCGCCGCGCCGCAAGCCACGCTCGCACCGGCAAGATCGCCGCCTTTAATCAAAATCGCGCCGCCGAAAAACTGCGAAATTTTAACCGCTGCGGCGCGCATACCTGCTAAGCTTGAAATTTTCATCTCCGCTAAAACCTCAGCCTCGCGTACGTTGGGCGTGATGATCTCCGCAGCGGGGGCGAGCTTATATTTTAGCGCATGTAGCGCGCTTTGTTTCATCAAAACTCCGCCGCTGGTGGCGATCATCACGGGATCTAAGACGACGTTTTTTGCGCCGTGTTTGCTCAGGCTCTTTGCGATAGCCTCGGCAACCTCCTCATTGGAGATCATTCCGATTTTAACGGCGTCCGGAAAGATATCGCTAAAAATCGCATCGAGCTGTGCCTCTACAAAATCTGGCGAAACGTCCAGCACGCCGAATACTCCGCGCGAATTTTGCGCCGTAAGCGCCGTAATAGCGCTCATAGCAAACATCTTGTGCGCGCTAATCGTCTTGATATCGGCTTGGATGCCAGCACCGCCACCGCTGTCCGAACCCGCGATAGTAAGAATTCTTTTCATAAAAAGCCTTTAAAATTTTAGCACGATTATACCTAAATTTTAGAGCTACGACGGACGGACGCT
>CAUONQ010000208.1:0-3259 GCA_963456995.1 uncultured Campylobacter sp.
ACGTAAGAATTCCAAATCTCGCCGCAGCGCAAAATTTAGACAAATTCGGCCCCCATGATTTAGAAAACATTTCGTCTCGCGATACGGAAAAATCTGCGCCTAAAATTTCATCTAAAAACGCGCCGCAAAATCACGCGCCGTGCGAGCAAGAGGCCGTTTCTTTACACCTACTGCGCGCCGATCAAAAATTTTATATCAAAACTTCGGGTTCTACGGGCGAGGCGAAAAATATCGAAAAAAGCCTGCGCGATATGGTTTTAGAGGCGGAATTTTTGATAGAAAGATTCGGCCTTTGCGCAAGCGATCGATTTTTATCGGGCGTCTCGCACCAAAATATGTTCGGGCTCACGTTTAGCATCTTCGTGCCGCTGCTTTGCGGCTCACGCACGCAAAAAGGCGGTCTAAACTACCCCGAAATCATCCTCGCAGCCGATCTTGCGGGCGCCGTGCTGATCAGCTCGCCCACGGTGCTCGGCGCGCTGTGCGAACATGCAGACGCCGCAAACATAGCGCCTTTGAGCACCATTTTTAGCGCGGGCGCGCCGCTAAGTCCTGCGATCCGAGACAGGTTGGCAGCGCTTAGTAGTGCCCGCATCGTCGATATTTACGGCTCCAGCGAAACGGGTGTGATCGCCTGCAACGAGGGCGCGGGGCTTAAAAAATTCGCTCCAGTTAGCGTGCATATCCGCGCAGATATTGATAGCAACGGTGCGGAGAAACGCGAGAGCAAGCCTTTCGATCCTGCAGCAAGCTCTTGCGGAGAAAATTTTGCGGCAAAGCCTAAAACGAGCCGTATGGGCGAGCAAAATGCGGACGGACAAAACACAAGCCTCTCGGACGAGCGGGCATCTAAATTTAATGCGGACGTTAGCGATGAAACCGCAGCCAGCCAGGAAAACAGCCCCGTACCGAGCCCTGCGACGAAACACGACGATAAATTTGCGCAGGCAGAGGGGCTTTGCGATAAATTTACGGCAAAGCAGCCCGCCTGCAAATTTTCGCAAACGGGCGAGTTTACGATCAGCTCGCCTTGGTGCGAACGCTTCGAAAGCCGCGATTTCGGCTATGTGCGCGCAGACGAGATCACGCTTTTGGGGCGCGGCGACCGCACCGTCAAAATCAACGAAAACCGCGTGAGCCTCGATCTGCTCGAAGCCAAGCTTCGCTCGCACGAATTTATCGGCGAATGCAGGATCGATCTGCACCCGCAGCGCGAGCGCGCCGTAGCTCTTATCAAGCTTAGCGAGTGCGGCGAGCATGCGTTTCGCGCAGGCGGCAAGAAGGGCGTCACGGACGAGCTGAAGGCCTTTTTGAAGCCTGAATTCGGCGCGATTTTGCGCTACTTCAAAATCGCGAGCAAGCTGCCTTTTAACGAACAGGGCAAGCTAAGCAAAAAGGACTTTTTAAGCGCCCTGCAGCGCTACGAGGTGCCCGTTTTCGAGCAGAGCGCGGAGAATGAGTTTCGCGCTAAGGTGCGAGCCAGCGACTTTTATTTTGACGGACACTTTGCGAAATTTGCGCTGGTGCCCGCGTTTATGCAGCTTCGCTTCGTATTGATCTGCGCAAAAGCCCTCGGCTACGAGCTGGACGGCACGCAAAAGATAGAAAATTTAAAATTTAAAAATTTCATCCGCCCGGGCGATGAAATTTCGATCAAAATCACCGAAGCAAGCGGCAAACTCCGCTTTGAAATTTCAAACGACAAGGTCTGCGCCAGTGGAAGAATTTGCCTTTAAGCCCGCGTTTTTACTGCCCTACTTTAACCACCCCGCGCGTATCGCCGAGCTCGTAAGTGCCCTAGCACACATCGCGCCCGTGCTGATCGTGGACGACGGCAGCGACGAAGCGAGCAAAAGCGCGCTAAAGGGGCTTGCGGCTCAAATTTACACCCGCGCGCAAAACGGCGGCAAAGGCGCTGCCGTGTGCGACGGGCTGGCGTGGGCGAAGGAGCTTGGATTTACGCACGCCTTTCAGATCGATGCGGACTTTCAGCACGACGTAGGCAGATGCGAGGAGTTTTTGGCGCTTGCGGCGCAGCAGCCCGCCGCGTTAATCTGCGCCGCTCCCGTGTATGACGAAAGCGCGCCCAAATCCCGCCTGCATGGACGCAAGATAATGAATTTTTGGTGCGTGGTAAATACCCTCTCGCACCGCATAAAAGACGCGATGTGCGGCTTTAGAATTTACCCGCTAGAGGGGATCGTGCCGCTTCTGCCCCGCACTAAGAGCCGTAGGATGAGCTTTGATGCCGAAATTTTAATCCTGGCCGCGCGAGCGGGGCTAGAGATAAAATGGCTTGATCTGGTGGTACGCTACGAAGCGGGTGGGGTGAGCCACTTCGCGCCGTTTCGAGATAATTTTGGAATTTCGCTGATGCATGCGAGGCTATTTTGCGGGCTTCCGCTCTGGCTTGCAAAAAGGGCGCTAAAGCGCGCCTGCGATAAATTTAAAAAGCGCGGCTTACAGGATGTTTCGCAGCAGAGCGCGGATCAAATTTTGCAAGGGCTAGCGTGGCAAAACCTTTGCAGCGGCGCGCGGTGCGATAGTTGCAAAGATGCGAAAGAGCAAATGGACGGCGGCGCAGACGAAAAAGCCGGTACCGAAAAATGCGGCGACAAAGCCGCAGCGCAAAGCCCGCAGGCGGAAAATTTGGCGCAAAGTTCGCTCGTAAATGCCTCGTCGCAACATGCCGCCGCAAAGGACGAGCGCGATGGCTAAACACTGGAGCGAAAACAACGAAAAGGCGGGCGCGGCGCTTTTAAATTTAGCCCGCTTCATCACGCTTCACACGCCCGATTTTTGCATGCGAGCTACCGCGCTTTTTATCTCGGCGATCTATTTTGCGCTGCTTAAAAACGAGCGACGCGCGATCAGGGAATTTTTGCAGCGCGCGCTTGATCGTGAGCCCAAGGCCCGCGAAATTTACGCGAATTTTTATAAATTTTCCCTCAGTCTGTGCGAAAAAATCGCGGTTTGGAACGGCAAGATCGCGCTGGATCAAATTCGCGTACAAAGCGGTATGAAAGAGCTTCTAAGCGACGGAACGGGCAAAATTTTAATCACTTCGCACTTCGGCAACACCGAGATCGCGCGCGCTCTTTCGGCAAGCACGGCGGGGATAAAAATCAACGTGCTGATCTTTCGCAAACACAGCGAAAATTTTATGAAATTTATCGAAAAAATGGGCGGCGGCGTGAAAATTCTCTACGTCGGCGAGCTCGGCATCGGCGAGATGCTGCAAATCAAAGAGCTTCTGCAA
>CAUONQ010000209.1:0-3235 GCA_963456995.1 uncultured Campylobacter sp.
CATTTAGGCGCGAATTTTATTTTTAAGCTTGGCTAATTTGCATGGCGGCAAAAACGGCAGCAAGGATGATCGCCACTAAATTTTATTTGCGCGGCGAACCCAGCAAGCAGCTTACAAAACGCCGCGCGGATTTTAAAATTTCAGCACTTTATTCGGCTAGCAAGTCTTGCGCTTTATGTTTAAATTTTAAATTTCATCGCGTAAATGCAAAACCCGTTTACGCGCGCACTACACAAACAAATCTTTTAAATTTTACCGCTTGTGCGCATTGATCTTTCGATAAATTTTGAAATTTCAAATTTGCACGAGTTAAAATTTTATCCGCACTTTAAAATTTATCGCGCAGGCTGTGTTTAATAGACGCAAAGAGCGTAAAAGCAGCCTCTCTTACCCGCATAAAACGAACTCGTAAAATTACCGAGCTAAAATAACAGCGACGCAGAGACGTTTTTGCCGTTGTCACGCAAAAATAGCAGAATTTTAAACTTCTCAAACTCGTCGCCGTCGGCAAGGCTTAGCTGCTCCCTAAACTCGTCGATCATGCCAAGCTCATATAGCGCGTACAGATATGCCTCGGTCGCTTCTTGATTCTCGTTTTTGAGCCGCTCGAAAAAGGCTTTGTATTGCTCTGGAGCGAGATGATTTTTTAGCTTTTTAGCAAAGCCGATAAAATCCTGCTCGCTAAATTTTTCATTATTTACGAGATCGAAAAGTTCCTCGCTGCTGATCTCAAAGCTCGCGTCATTCACCGCGCGATCCACTAAAATATTTACCTCGGCTATATCTTGAGGAATTTTATAGGCTTTGATCTTATCGTAGCTTCCTTTGGCAAGCGCTACGGCATAGGCTTTTTTAGTGATATTTTCGCTATAAACGCCTTTGGTTTTTAAAATTTCATACGCATACGCAGGCTCGGCGTCGAGGCGATTGAGCTCATTTTGCAAAAATAGTCCGTTATCTTTAGGAAGTTTATATTTTCGCAGATCCGCAACTTCGCCGTTTTTAACCTTCTCGATAACGCCTATGACCTCCTTTAGATCCTCATTTTTGACATCTATGCCGGTGCTATCGTACCACGGAGATAAAATTTTAGTAAGCTCACTCGGGTCTTTAAAATACTCGGTTTTAAAGTCTTTATTAGTATCAAGACCCAGCAAAACCTCTTTACTCATCGCATCGTATGCGCTTAGATCCTTTGCGATCGCCCTTTTTGTGCGATAAAACGCGAAGCTATGAAAAACGATATGAAAAATCGCTAAAATCATATATAAAATTAACGGCAGCACGATCCACACTGCCACAGGAAGCGTAAGCGTAAAACCGAAAAGCCCTAGCGTATAGCTACTGCTTTGCTGCGTAAAGACTAAAATCGCGACGATTGCGATATAGACGATCGAATATAAAAAGAATTGCTTGGTTTTCATAGCTAACTCCTATTTTGCTTTTCCGCCTGTTCCTTGCACGAAATGCACAATCTCGCCTCTGGATTTACCTTAAGACGCTCTAAGCTTATCTGCTCGCCGCAGCTCTCGCAAAGCCCGTAAGTGCCGTTTTCGATACGTTTAAGCGCGCTTTCAATCTCTAAAAACGCCTTTTGTTGATTAACATTGAGCGAGTATTCGATGCTTAAATCCGTATTCATGCTCGCTACGTCAAAATCATCCGCAGCTTTATTTTCGCGCAATTCCGAAATTTCATTTACAGAGCTATTAATATTGGCGATGAGTTGCTCTCTTTTTTCTTCTAAAATTTTCTTGTAAAATTTCAACTCGTTTTTCTTCATTACTTCCCTTTATTTGTGATATGGATGGTTTGCGTTAATGCACAGTGCGCGAAAAATTTGCTCAAAGAGCAAAAGTTTAGCGATTTTGTGCGCTAACGTAAGCCTGCTAAGACTGATTATTTTATCGGCTTTTGCCTTAAAATTTTCACTAAGCCCATAAGCGCCACCGATGAAAAATGACACGCTGCTTTTATCTTTTAGCATTTCGGCAAATTCCATGCTGTCTAGCGTCTGCCCGCGCTCATCCAAAGCTACGACGTATCCGCTAAGGTGCGGCAGATAAGCTTCATCGTACGCCATAAGTGCGAGTTCGCGGGACGCTGCTTGGGCACGAGCGATATTAGCGTTAAAAAATATATCATCTCGCACCGCGGCAAATTTAGCCGCCATTTTTTTATAATCGCTTATTGCGCCTGCGAACTCGTCCGTGCCCCTTTGGATGGAATTTACCGTTATCTGCACTACTCTTCGCTTCCCTCTTCGTGCAGCGATTTGTCACTCGTGTCGTCAATCTGCACGGCATTTTTGCTAAGCACGTTGATTATATCGCTTAGATACTGCCTCATCTCAGCTCTAGGTACGATTGCATCAATTAATCCATGCTCGAGCAGAAATTCCGATCTCTGAAAGCCCTCCGGCAGATCCGCGCCTATGGTTTGCTTGATGACGCGCTGTCCGGCAAAGCCGATAAGAGCGCCGGGCTCTGCAATGATGATATCTCCCAGCCACGCAAAGGACGCGCTCACGCCGCCCATCGTAGGATCGGTAAGAACGGAGATGAAAGGAATTTTATGCTCGGATAAAATTTTAAGCGCGGCGGAGGTTTTGCTCATCTGCATTAGCGAAAAGGTGCTTTCTTGCATCCTTGCGCCGCCACTTGCGCTTACGATGATTAGCGGCTCGTTTTTATCCAGACTGCGTTTTACGGCGCGCACGATCTTTTCGCCCTCCACGGAGCCCAGGCTTCCACCCATGAAGTTAAAATCAAACACCACGAGCTGAATTTTTTGGCGACTTATAGCGCCCGCGCCCGGGATGACAGCGCTGAACCTGCCTGTTTTTTCCTTGCTTTCGCTTATGCGTTTTTTATAGGATTTTTTATCGACGAATTTGATCGGATCGACGGGCTTTAGCTTGGTGTCAAGCTCAACGAAACTACCTTCGTCGCAGATCATTGCTATCCTCTTGTCGGCGGCTAATCTCATGTGAAAACCGCACTTTGGACAGACATTAAAATTTGCCTCAACCTCTTTGTAATACATTAGCGAGTGACAGCTGTCGCATTTGACCCAGTGCGCCGGAGCCTCGCTAGGAGCGGATTGTTGCTTTCTTGTTTTGGAAAAAAAATCTAAAAAGCTCATAGTTCCTACTTTTAAAAAATTTAGGGATTATAGCCAAAGTTAGCTTATGTTTTGCTAGTCGGGTATTAAATTTACGCTGCGCGCTTTGGGG
>CAUONQ010000210.1:0-3228 GCA_963456995.1 uncultured Campylobacter sp.
TCCGTAATATTTTATTATGAAAGGTATTACATGAAGGCAAAATTTGCTTTTTTAGGAATTTTCGCGGCGAGCCTTGTGTTCGCACATTTCGGCGTTCTTACGACGGATAAAAATGTCGTAGAGGATCAAAAAGATGCTACTTTAAAGCTAAATTTGGAATTCTCCCATCCGTTTTTGCAGGAGTCTATGAATCTACAAAAGCCCACAGAATTCGGCGTTTTTATTGATGGCGAGAAAAAATCGCTCCTAGGTAGCCTAAAAGAGCAGAAAAAGGGTGAAAATTCCTATTTCGCGGCGGAATTTAAAGCTGACAAGCCATCGCTTTTGGCGTTTTATTTCGATCCCAAACCCTATGCCGAGCCAGCCGAACAAAAGATGATCCGCCATATCACCAAAACCTACGTCGATGCTTACGACGCGGGCGAAGGCTGGGATAAGCCGCTCGGGCTAGAGGCGGAGATCGTGCCGCTAGTGCGACCTTATGCGCTGTATGCGGGAGAGATATTTAGCGGAGTTTTTTTACTGCACGGAAAGCCCGTCCCGGGCGCGGACGTGGAGATCGAGCTATATAACGATAAGGGCTACAAAGCCCCTAGCGAGGCGCATGTCACACAGGTCGTTAAAACTAACGGCGCGGGCGAGTTTAGCTTCGTGATGCCGGTTGCCGGCTGGTGGGGCTTTGCGGCTCTTAGCGAGGAGGAAGCCGCCAAAGGAAGCGAGCAGCCCGTAAATGAGCTGGGAGCCGTGCTTTGGATCAAGGCAGACGAGCTGAAAAAATAGGGGAGCGGCTCGGTGAGATCTCTTTTTTTGGGCGAAATTTGCGTCGCTGCGGATAAATTTAAATTTGCGTTTGAGCGGAGCTTTGAAATTTTATTTTCGCATGTTTTGATTTTGAGCGTAGAATTTCCAGCGAATTCTGCGGTTGAAATTTTACGGGGCAGAATTTTGCCGTTTTGCACCAGCGCACAGTCTGCGTCTCGGGGTTTGATTAAAACTTTACGGAGCAAAATTTCGCCGAGTAAAATTTTAAGTAACGAAGCTCTGCTACGTGGAATTTTGTTCGGTAGAAATCCGCGCTTAGGAGCTTCGAGCCGTAAAATTTCATATCCATGGTTTTGCGAGCGTAAAATATCAGCACGCAAAATTTCGTTTTTTGAAATTTTGCAGGCTCTGTTTTGCCGCGCGAGTATCGCACCAAGATCGCTCGGAGCCTTAAATTTTGCATCGCGAAATCCACTTGCCGCTCTTACAAATGTAGCAAGCGAAAATTCTTGCGCCGTGCGAGCCGTAAAATTTATCAAATTTACCGGTTCCGCAAGCGGTTTCGAGACCGCTCCGAGTCTTGCGCTGACAGCCGCCGCAGATAGGACGCAAGCCGCGAGTTTTACAGCCGCAAATTTTGCCGCGATTAAAGCCGTAAAAGCAAGACCTGTAGCAATCAAAACGATTATCGCAAAGGTCGAAAAGCTATTAAATTTAGATACTTCGCGCGTTTTTGCGTGTCTAAAAAACAGGAGCGATTTAAAGGAGGCGAGCCGTGCACATTAGCGAAGGAGTTTTGAGCGCGCCCGTACTGCTCGCAGGCTGGGCGGTTACGGCGCCTGCGGTAGCGGCGATTTTATGGCGCGTAAGGCAGTCTGAAATCCCGAGGATCGCATGTTTTAGCGCACTGTTTTTCGTCGCCTCTTTCGTGCACCTGCCCGTGGGCGTCAGCTCCATGCATTTGATGCTAAGCGGGCTCGTGGGCGCGTTTTTGGGCTCGCGCGCGATCTTGGCGATTTTCGTCGCGCTATTTTTACAAGGGGTATTTTTCGGCTTTGGAGGGCTTAGCGTGCTCGGCGTAAATACCGCAGTCATCGGCTTTCCGGCGGTTTTGGGCGGGCTCTTTGCCGCCGCCGCAAAAGCGCAAGAGCTAAAAGCGCGCACGCAAAAAATTTATCTATTTTTGGCGGGCTTCGTGCCGATCGTCTGCTCGATGCTGCTTCTTGATCTCGTGCTTTTCATCAGCGGGCGGGAGTTTTTTGCTATCGCGACGCTCATCTCGCTCGAAGGCGCGATTCTAGCTGTTTTGGAAGGTATCATCACTCTTTTTGCGCTTAGCTTTATTGCGAAATTTTACGGCGGACAGAGGCAATGAGAGCGCTATTTTTCTTAGCGGTTTTGAGCTCCTTCGCATTTTCGCACGCGCTTCATCTTTTCGCGACGCAAGAGGGCGATAGAGTGGCGATTTATAGCTATTTTTATAAAAATTCTCCTTGCATGGAGTGCGAAGTTTTAATTAGTGCGGACGGGCGCGAAATTTTGCGCACTAGGACTGATAAAGAAGGGCTTGCGAGCATAAAGATCCCGGCTAAAAATTTTACTATTCAAATTTACGGAGGTGCAGGACACGGCGCGCAGATGGAATTTAGCGCCGAGAACTTTACACCGCAGGATTCCGGCGATTCTGAAAATTCCACGCCGCAAAATTCTGACGTTTCTGAAAATCCCGCGCCTCAAAATTTAGACGCCGTTAAAAATTTCGCGGCTAAAGATAGCGCGCCCGAAAATATCGCGCCGAAAGCTAGTACGCCTGAAAATAAAATTTTAAGCACTTCCGAGCCTTTGGAAAATTCCGCCTCGCAAAGTATCTTGCCAAAAGAAAACCCTAAGGGCGATATTAGGAGCCTGGCGTTTCAAAGCCAGTCCGCCGAGGCGCCTAAAATCGCGCTTTGTTTGGCCTTGATTTTCGGCTTTTTTGCTTTGATGTGGCTAGCGAAAAGAGCGCGCAGATGAGCCCCGCAGTATCGCTACTCGTGTTTTTCATCTTCAGCTTCGGCGTCGGACTTAGCGGACAGCTTTACGCAGCGTTTTTTGCCCCGCCGCTACTTCTTTTTGCGCTTAAAATTTCGATTGCGCGTGCGGTCTGCACAAGGCTTGCGGTATTAAATATCTTTGCTATTTTAAGCGCGTTAAGCCCCGCCATAGTCGGCAACTACGAGCTTGCGGGCGTGATATTTTTGCGCGCTAATTTGATAATGGCGTTTGCGATTTTGCTATTTTACGGCAAGGACGAATATTTTTTCGCGCGCGGATTTTATGGGCTGGGGCTCGGCGAAAAGCTAAGCTCTTTGGTGTATTGCTGCGGGCGATTCGTAAATTTTTTACGCTCGGATCTAGCGAGGCTGCAAGCTCTTTTGCGGATGCGCGGATTTGTAGGGACGAGCGGAATTTTCACCTATAAAATTT
>CAUONQ010000211.1:0-3190 GCA_963456995.1 uncultured Campylobacter sp.
TTCATGCTCCCATTCTCCGTTGCATTTGGAAGCGTACCAGTTTTGTATGAGTTTTAGATTATTCATTGCTACTCCTTTAATTTTATAAATTTTAAAATTCTCGATTTGTTGGGCTTTGATATTGCAATTGAAGCAGGGCTTCTTTGCTATTTAAATTTAATCGCGCATTAGAAATTTCTTTTCCACGCCGTCTTTTATTTACGGTGATTATCTTCGAGTTCGGAATATTTAAAAATTTTATAGCTTTTTCGTCCAGCTCTGACAATGGCTCCTCAAGATTAAATTTAGTTTTATAGTAATATAGCGAAAGATCTCTTTTATTGCCCTGCTTCATAAGCTGCATTATGCACCTATCGTTTGAATCGCCGCTCATATAGCGGTTTATCATCATAAACGCCTCGCAGCTCTTATGAAATGGGAAGCGACCGAAGTTAAAAAGATTGCCGACGAGTTCAAATACAAGGACAAAAAACAGAAATAAAATGAATAGCTTGATCATTCTGCGTTTCATCGCGGCGTTTCCTAAATTTTGAAATCAAAAATTCGTTTGTGTTTTAAATGCCAGACGGTATTTGCGCTTAAGTCGCGGGTGCGTCCAAGCGCTAGTAGCGCTGGCAGGGCGCAAAATTTACGACGCTATCTCGCCTTTTGCCGCGCCAGCTGCGGCGGATTCGCTTTCATCCATAATAATGAGCTGTTTTGCGCGCTTGATCTTGGCATCGTCGCGAAACGCCGCGCGCACCTTGTCCATACCGGTATAAAATTCTTTCATCAAAACAAGGCACAGATAAGCGCCGAATTCCGTCGTGCGTATGATCTCGCCCTCGATCCGCACGGCTCCTGCAAGCCTTAGCAGGCTAAGCTCTCTGCCCAGTTCGCGGCGCAAATTTAGATCGTTTGCGGCGTTAAATTTAGCGATGTCGATCTCGCCGTTAAAAAGCTCGGTCAAAAAGAGGTATTTCGCGCGCTCGGATCTGCTAAAATCGCAAGTGGCGATGACGGTGCTTTCGTTTTTGCGCACCCTGCTTGCGTAGTCTTCGAGATTAAACGCATTTATGAGCAGCCTGCCGCCCAAAAAGCTAAATGCGCCACTTCCGATGCCCACGTATTCGTGGTTTGTGCCTACATACTCGTCGCTCATGTTTGATTTTTCGCGAGCGAAGGCCCATGCGTTGCTGCGGTACCAGCTTGCAAATTCCTTGCAGATGATAGAGTAAAACTCCTCCTCGCGGTCTACATTGCTAACGCCGAGGCTTCGCGCTATTTGATCGCGCATCAAAGGCGATTTCATCAGCGGATACAGCGTGATCTGCTCCGGTTTTATCGCTTTTGCCGCTTCGATGTCGCGAAGTAAAATTTCGCGAGTTTGAAACGGAAAGTTAAATATCAGATCCAGGCTTAAAATCGGTAGAATTCCGACTGCACGGGATAGCTTTTCTTGCAGAATTTCGCCCGAGCCGAATTTGTCGTAGCGCGAAGCTTTGCGTAAAATATCGTCGTCAAAGCTCTGCACCCCCACGCTTAGGCGGTCTATTAGCCCGCGAAATCGCAGCAAGCTCTCAGGCTCGATGTGGTTGGGATCGCTCTCGCACGAAACCTCTTTGATGTTAAAAAGCGACTTGGCAAGCTTCAGCGTGCGCGCTAACTCATCCTCGTCGATGAGCGTCGTGCCGCCGCCTACATAAAGCGTCTCAAAGTCGTAGCCAGCGTCCTTCGTGCGCTGCATCTCGGTGCGTAGCGCGCCGAAATACGCCTTACACGCGCCGCACTCGTAGGCGTATTTGTGAAAGGAGCAGTACGGGCAAAACGTGTGGCAAAAGGGCACGTGCATGTAGAGCATATATTTTTTATCAGGGTTTGGAATTTTAGCGATATTTTCCTGCGTGATGTCGATTCTAAGGGAGTTGTATAGGGATTTTTGCATAGTTTCGGCGGCGTATTTTTTGGCGAAGCTATGTACCATTTGACTGATAAAATTCATAAAACTTTAACCTTTTTTAAACTTAAAAATTAATTTTTGAAGTTTATCGAAAACTAACTTATAAATTTATCAATAATTTAATAAAAAGCGTAGCGCAGCCATATATATTAGCGTAGGAAGCGCTATTGTAACGAGCGAATTGCGAAATTTAGCATGCACGACAAACGCCATAATCAGGCAAAATAGCAGCATCGCCGTTTGTAGCGCGTCCGCGCTAAAAGCCCGCTCGCCTGAGAAGCTAGGCAGCATCGTCTTAAGCGCGTAGATCGTCAAAACGACCATTATCAAAAGGCCCGAGTTTTTCTGCAGATACGATAAGCTTGGACTCGCGGTCTTTTTCTTAAAAAGCAGCAGCGGCAAAAATCGCGTCAAAATCGTAGCGAGCGAGGCCAGAAAGATATAGGGTAAAATTTCCACTACCTGCTCCTTTTTAAAAATTTTCGCAGCCTGCGTCCCGTGCGCGAAGGTCGCTCGAAGTATTTACGAAAGAAGATATAAACAAAAAATTCATTCTCGGCGATAACGGCGCGAAGGTCGCTCGAAGTATTTACGAAAGAGCAGCAATACCGCAGTGCCAAAAATCAGAGTGCCGAATAAAAAGTATTTCGTAGGAAAGATAAAAAGCCCCGCAAATGCGCAGGCAAATCCTAGCAATAGCACTTTGTATTGCGGATTTGCTTTAAAAACCTCATAGCTTAGCATCGCAAAAAGTGCCGTCAGGCTAAACTCGACTCCGCTAAAATCAAGCTTCAAGCTTGCTCCTAAAACAGCCCCCGCAACGACGCCCGCGACCCAGTAGGAATGATTTAAGACCGCGGTTAGATTATAGAGCAGATCAAGCTCTTTTAATCTTTGCGGCGTTACGGGCTGTTCGCCGCTAAGCTCCTCGGGGCGCAAAAACGCGCGCGCCTTTAGCAGCGCAAAGGTTTCGTCGGTAAGAGCATATACGGCGTAAATTTTATGGCGCACGAAGCACAGCTCGTCCAGCACCGACATCGTGTAGAAAAAATGGCGGAAATTTAGCAAAAACGCCACGACGAAGGTATCTACGAGCGAGGCGTGAGTTACGATGAAGGCGATCAGCACGAACTCCACGCTGCCTGCGTAGATTAGCAGCTGTCTCTTATACCCACCGCTCGCTGCCGACGACAAGGCCCCAGTGGTCCAGCCGTGCGGCAGTGTGCGTAGATAGACTTTATGTCTTCAGTA
>CAUONQ010000212.1:0-3189 GCA_963456995.1 uncultured Campylobacter sp.
ACTAGTTCATCGTAGCTTACCGGGCATTTTTTCTCGCTTAGGATCTGCACGATCAGCACTCTGAGCGCAGTAGGAGCGATATCGTGACTCGCTAAAAAATCTTTGGGATCCATTTTACGCCTTTTTTAAAATTTAAGCGATGATAGCGAAATTTAGATAAATTTATATTAAGTTGCAACTAAGTTGCTTTTGATATACTTCCGCAATTTTTTTGGAAAGGAATTTTATGAAAAAGCTTATTTTCACGCTTTTAGCAGCTAGTTGCGTAGCATTCGCCAAACCTACGGTCACCACGACCATACTTCCTACGAAGTATTTTGTTGAACAGATCGCAGGTGATACTCTGCAGGTAAATACAATGGTCGGCAAAGGCGCCGATCCGCACACATACGAGCCTAAGCCTTCGGAGATGAAAATGCTAGAAAATAGCGATCTGTATTTTGCAGTCGGTATAGAATTTGATGAAGTCTGGCTACCAAAGCTTGCCGCATCGTATCCGAAGATGAAGATAATCCGCACCGAAGATGGCATCACTAAAATGGCTATGGCAGAGCATCACCATCACGACGAACATGATCATGGCGCACATCACGATGATCACGATCATGACGCGCATCATGAGCATGGTGACAAAAACCACGAAGCGCACGAGCACCATCACCATCACGGCGGCTTAGACCCACATATCTGGCTCGATCCGCAGCTTGTAAAAATTCAAGCTAAAAATATTAAAGACGCGTTAACCAAACAGTATCCTAAGGATGCTAAAATTTACGAAGCAAATTTCGATAAATTTGCTAAAAAGCTTGACGAGTTGGACGCTTACGCAAAGCAGAAACTAGCGGGCGTTAAAGGAAAGAAATTTATGGTTTATCATCCGTCTTGGGGCTATTTCGCGCATCGATACGATCTAGAGCAGATCGCAGTCGAAGTGGAGGGCAAAGAGCCTAAGCCTGCGGATTTAGCTGAGCTGATAGAGGAAGCCAAAGAGGAAAAGATCAAGGTGATTTTCGTCGCACCGCAGTTTTCCAAAAAGGCAGCGCAAACCATCGCCGCACAAACGGGCGCAAAGGTTATAGAGATCGATCAGCTACCGCTAGATTGGTACGAGACGATGAAAAAGACAATCGACGTTTTCGGAGAAAATTTGTAGTTGATGAAATTTATTAAAATTTTACTTTTATCCGCGATCTTTAGCTCGCGGATATTTGCGTGCGCTCTGTGCGCCCTATATACACCCACTGCGCACGTTAGCATTACCCCCGTCGCACAAGACGGCAAGATCGTGAGCCTGCATTTTTCGTGGCTTTTCTCTCAAAATTTTACCGACGTCATAATGCAGACCTACGATATAAATTCCAATGGCAAGCTTGAAAATAGCGAGCTTGCCGAGATAACCAAGGCGATGACCGATTATCTAACCCCCAAAAACTACCTTTGCGAGGCGGAATTCTACGATCAAGCGCCAAAAAATGCAAAACCTGCGCTTAGCAACCTCGTAGGTACGCAGATCAAGGGAAATTTTAAAAACGCAATAAGCCTCGTTAAAAAGGGCAGACTCGTGTTCGAGTTCGATCAAAAAGTCGGCTTCGAGCTACGAAACAACCGCGTTCTTAAAATTTCCATTAACGACGATCAGGGATTTTTCAATTTCAAAATGCTTGACGACAAGCCCATTAATCTAGGCGAGGGCTTTGTAGCGAAGCCTAATTCAAATTTAGCCACCACTTTTATAGAATTTAGCGGCGAAAAGCCAAAGATCGCAGATAAAAAGCCGCCAATTTCAGGCGCGCCGAACTCCGATTTAGCGCAGGATATCCTTGCATCTAGCGAGCAGAGTCTTGCGGGCTCAGAGGATAAACTTGCGCAAGGCGGTCAAGCTAAACCGAATGCCAGCTCAGCACGCAGATCAAACCAAAGATCCGTTGGCGATATCGTTTCGGAAGCTGCAGCAGAGGCGCAAAAAAATATCGCTGCTTCGGATACTCTCGCGCAGATTAATAAAGCCGCCAAAAAGGACGTGCAAGCAAAAGGTGATCCCGCAAATTCCGACCGCTTCGGCAGCGAAAGCTTAGAGGCTGCCGCGAAAAATAGCGAAAATGCCGCAGTCCCTTTAGGCGATAATTCAAATTTAGCGCAAAATGGAGGCGACAGGAGCGCTGCAATAAATTTTAATAAATCCGCAAATTCTGCGGCGCCTGTAGATAAAGGTGAGGGCGAAAATTTTGCGGCGAGACGAGACAACTCTTTAAATTCCACGCATTCTACGCAAGATCTCGCGACGCCGCCCGTGGAGAGTTCTTTAAATTTAGCGCAAAATAGCGCGAGCAAAAACGGCGCCGCATCCGACAGTGACAATATTTCAAGCGAGCCACAAAAAGAGGCTACGCTGGGATTTGTCGCGCAAAAGACGATGGATTTTATGAAAAGCCTCAAAACGGCGTTTCGCACAAGCAGCGAGCATGCAAGCGCAAGCACCATCCTATGGGTCCTAGCGCTTTCTTTCATATACGGCTTTTTCCACGCGGCAGGCCCTGGGCACGCGAAGCTGCTAACGGCGAGCTATTTCTTAGCCCATGGCGGCAGCTACGTCAAGGCTTTCGGATTTGCCCTTAAAATCGGGCTTCTGCACGTACTAGGAGCGCTCGTTTTGGTAAGTGCGAGCATGTTCGTGCTGCAAAACGTTGCAGGCATAGTTTCTGCAAACTCCGCCTCGATCACCACGAAAATTTCGGCGCTTCTGATCATCGTCATAACTGCGCTCATCATCTACGACAAAGCTCGCCGCGTAAGATCGGGCACCCACCACGATGCGGGCTGCTCCTGCGCCGCCTGCGCTTCCGTCGCGAAGACCGCAGAGGCGGACGCCCGCTTAAAAAACACGGTATTTGCAAACGCCGGAAATTCCGCTCACGCAGCGTCAAAGAGCTATAAATTTTCTAAATTTAAAACCCCTAGCGGCGAATCCGCGCAGTATTTAGACGCTGAGAATTCGGGCGCCGCAACGGCAGAGATAAATTCGGATTCAAATTTAGCCGCAAATCGCGATGAAAACGCGAGCGAAAATGCACAAAATGAAGTTTCAAATTTTATAAATTCCAAAGTCGCTGCCCATAAAACCTCATCTCGCTCGCTGCAAAATGGCGCAACTTCAGGCGGCGAGAAAGGGCGGGAGTGGCTTATCGCGCT
>CAUONQ010000213.1:0-3178 GCA_963456995.1 uncultured Campylobacter sp.
AGCGCAACCTTGCCATGGTTGATGTCGCGAGTTCGACTCTCGTTTCCCGCTCCATCTTAACTTCAAATTTTAAAATTCTTTCCGTTCCGCTCGCTTTTGAAGCACAAAATTTCGATATGAAAGCCTTGAAATGAAAATTTTAGTTTGCGTAAGCGGCGCGAGTTTTTGCGAGATCGGGCTTGATCTGCTTAAATTTCTTGCCAGCTCGCCGCATGAAATTCACGCCGTGCTTACGCAGGGCGCGCGCCGCGTCCTGCGCTCCGAAAGCGGCATAGATGCGGACGAGGCTTTAAAATCTACGGAATTTAAGAGCGTAAAATTTCATCTCGACGACGATCTTAGTGCGCCGCCCGCTTCGGGCTCATTCGGCATTGACGCCACAATCTTTGCGCCCTGCTCTATCGGCTCTTTGGCTAAAATTTACGGCGGGCTTTGCGACAGCCTAAGCACGCGCGCCGCTGCAGTCGCGTTAAAAGAGCACAAGCGGCTGGTTCTTGGCGTGCGCGAGATGCCGCTTTCTGCGATCAGCCTGCGACAAATGAGTGAGCTAGCCGCGCTCGGCGTCATCATCGCTCCGCCCGTGATCGCGGGCTACTGCGGCGTGCAAAATTTAAAAAATTTCATAATCGGCAAGTGGTGCGACGCGCTGGGCGTGCAAAACGAGCTATTTAAAAGGTGGCAATAATGCAAAACTCAAGAAAATGTATCTATCCGGGCACTTTCGATCCTATCACGAACGGCCATCTGGACGTCATCAAGCGCGCGCTGGGGCTTTTTGATGAAGTTATCGTCGCAGTCGCGCTAAACGAGAGCAAAAAACCCTACTTCAGCCTAAAATCCAGGCTGGAGATGGCGCGAGCCGCGACACGCGGACTTCGCGGCGTGAGCGTGCAAAGCTTTGATAATCTGCTCGTGGATTTCGCCAAATCCTGCGGCGTGCGCTTCGTTATCCGCGGACTGCGCGCGGTTAGCGACTTTGAGTACGAGCTGCAGATAGGCTATGCAAACGCCTCGCTATGGGAGGAATTTGAGAGCGTGTATTTGATGCCGACGCTCAAAAACGCCTTCATCTCAAGCTCGATTGTCCGCTCCGTTTTGGGCCACGGCGGCGACGTTTCGCACCTCGTGCCGAGCGAAATTTTAAAATTTTTAAAAAAATGAGCTCGCAAGCGACTGAAATTTAGCCTGAATTTAGCTCGCAGGCGCAGCTAAATTTAAAATTTGCAAGCTTCACGGGAGATAAAATGAACAAGCAAATGGATGAGATAGAAAAATTGCGAACGTTTTTAAAAAGCGTGAGAGATGAATACAAAGCCTTAAATAAAATAGCCGAAGCGCAGGGCGTAAGTAGGCGCTGGGCGTCGGGTAGCTATATCAATTTAGAGCCGTTTTATTTCGAATATAACCGCTTCTCAAAGGGCAAAATTTTAAAAGCTAAACCAAAAAAGATCGCAAACGCCTACGAATACGGCTTTGACGCGCAAGATCGCGTCGTTTTTGAAAGACAACATGACGGCAAAAAACATTTCTTTGAAAGCCTTTATTTTTGGGGGCGGGACGAAGTTTTAAAATATCATTTCGGTTGCTACAATAAAAGATGCGTAGGATGCTTCAACATAAAAAGATTTATCTATGAAAATGGCGAGCTAAAGTCCATCTACTCGGCCTTTGACAACAACGCCTATGGGATAGAAAATTTTACTTACAAATGCGGCAAGCTCGCACAAAGACGGAAGTATGTAGAGCACCCTCGCGCAGGCAGAAGGAATGACGTAACAAACTATGAATTTGACGCTATGGGCGAGCTGAGCTTAATAACCGAAAATGGTTATGTGCGCTATCAAAAGCCCGATAAGGATATGAGCTACAAAAAGCTCTATGAGCTCGCCGCGCAAAGGCTGCTGCCCGCGATTAAAGAGACGATCAAAAAGCACGCGCCCGCCTGTAAACTCTACTGCATAAATTTAGCTTGCGACAATAGGAGTTTACCGCCGATCATCGGATTCGGCTCGCAGGAGCAGCGCGCGCAGTGGCTTGCACGAAAGGACGGCTGGCTTCTTTGGCTTGTTCCTGATTACGAGTTTCGAGCCGAGGTCGAAATAGACTACGAAACGGCGAAAATTTTTGATCTTTTCAATCAAGAAACGCAGCTAAATGATAAATATGCACAGGCTAAAAAGCTCATTTGGGAGTGCGTGAAGCAGCTCAAAGCAGGTCTTGGCGAATTTGCGCTCGATATGACGGAGGATTTTACGATCACGGCCACCGATTGCGATCTTGGCGATCTACGGAAAAATTTCAAAGCCATAAATCCCGAGCTTGCAAGCACGTATAAGGGCAAAATTTAAAATTTCATCGTCGCGATTTTATCATCGCGCGCAGCGTTTGCCCGCCCGCGCCGCCTACAAACATACCCTACTCCGAATGACGCCGCCGCCCTGCTCCGCTAAAAGTGCTGCCATTTCCGTCTAACGCCATACGCTTCGTATGGTACATGTCCTGCTCTGTATGATGTGATGCCTTACTTCGCCCGACGTGCCATAATATCCGCATGGCGCACCGTCTTTATCGACCGGCGCCCTGCTCCGCTTGCTACGCGTCTACGAGCGTAAAATTTACCCGCTTTTCTATGCGGCTCACTAGTTTGCGCGCAAATTTAACTGCGAGCCGTGCCGCAAAAAGCAGGAGCCGAGTAAGGCAGAGGGCCCGATAAAATTTTATGCCGAAAGATCAAAAGCAGCTAGTATAAGCTCGCGCAAAAGTCCGATTTTAAGGCGAAATTTTACGCCCCGCTGTTTAAAAAAGCCGCTATTTAGCTATAAGCTTGTAAAATAGCGCACAAATTTAAAGGCGAAAAATGTATGTAATATTCGAAGGTATCGACGGCGTGGGTAAAAGCACGCAGATAGCGCGGCTGGCGGCTGCTTTTCCGCAGGCGATCGTGACTAAGGAGCCCGGCGGCACGAAGCTCGGCGAGGCGGTGCGAAGCCTCGTTTTGGGCGAAGATTTTAAGTGGGCGCGAGGCAGCGTAAATCTGCGCGAGGTCTGCGGCGAAATTTCAAAGCGCGCCGAGCTGCTTTTGTTCCTCGCAGACCGCGCCGAGCACTACGAGCGCGTGATAAAGGGCGGCGCGGACAGGCTCGTGCTAAGCGATCGCGGCTTCATCTCGGGGCTTGCC
>CAUONQ010000214.1:0-3169 GCA_963456995.1 uncultured Campylobacter sp.
GGCTGGAGGCGTTCGTCTTTATCGTAAATGCGAATAACAAAGTATCTAATTTAACCGTGGATCAGGTGCGAGGGATCTATTCTGGGGAGTTTGACGATTGGTCGCAGCTAGGCGGCGAGCGTATGCGAATAGATGCCGTGCAGCGAAACGCGGGCAGCGGCAGCCAGAGCGCGTTTTTGAAATTTATGGGCGAGACGCAGCCTAAGCGCAAGATCACAGGCTTTTTCGGCAGCGCGATCGGCTTTTCGTTTCGATACTACGTCGAGGGGATCGTGCGAAACGGCGGCGTGAAGATGCTTAGCCTAAACGGCGCGTATCCGAACAAAGAAAATATCGCTAGCCGCAAATACCCGCTCGTAGCCGAAATTTACGCGGTTTACGATGAAAATAACAAAAACGAAAATATCCGCATCTTGATAGATTGGATCCTTTCGCCGCAGGGGCAAAGCATTATCGAAAATAGCGGCTACGTGCCGATTAAGGGCTAAGATCGCAGCTTAAATTTATACGGCGTTTGCCAAAAATTCAGCCAAATTTCGTTAAAATCACAAAATTTCAAAAAACGGAAATAAAATGATAAAGATCATATTTTTAGACGTAGACGGCTGCCTTAGCGACGGCGGGCTGTACCATTCAAACGGCGGCGAAGAGATGAAGAAATTTAACGTAAAAGACGGGTTCGGTATCCAGGAGTGGCAGCGGCTGGGGCTAAAGGTCGCGATCATCACCGGCAAAAGCTCGCAAATCGTCGCAAATCGCGCGCGCGAGCTAAAGATCGATACGCTCTTTCAAGGCGAAAAAGATAAACTCTCAAGGGCGGAGCAAATTTTAAAAAATTTTAACCTAAGCTTCGATGAGGCCGCCGCGATCGGCGATGATATAAACGACGCGAAGCTTTTAAATGCAGTCGCGATCAGCTTCAAGCCCGCCGATGCGCTAAACTCGCTAAAAGCGGATGTCGCGCTAAGCAAAAACGGCGGCTGCGGCGCGGTGCGCGAGATGATCGAAATACTCGTCGATAAAAACGGCATGCGCGAAGAGTGGAATAGCAAATGGCTGTAGTTTCACAAGCGCGCGCGAGAGAGCCTATGAGAGGCGAGATTCTGCGCATATCAAAAGGAGCCGAGCGATGGTGATAAAAATTTTCTACGTCGCGATTGCGATCTTTTGCGTCGCGATGGTCTTTCTAAGCGTGCAGACGCCGTATTTTAGCGATATGTTTAGGCAGGATCTAAGCATTGCGAATATGGAGATGAAAAAGATCGTCGATTATCAGATCAGCGAGCGCGTGGATGCTAAATTTACCGCTGAGAGCGGCACGCGCTATAAGGATCGCGACGAGTTTGTAAATTTTAAAGCCGAGGAGATTAGCGCGGATCTAAACCACACTTTGGTTTCAAAAACCGCGACGCGCGCCGGCGAGCTGATAAAATTTAACGGCGATGCGCATTACGTAAACAGTAGAGGCTTTGACTACACGGCGCAGGAGATCATCTACGATACGAGCAGCAAGATCGTCCGCTCCGACGTGCCGTACGTGCTGCGCCAAGGCGGCGACCGTATCACGGGCGCAAGCATAAGCTACGACACCAAAACCAAACAAACAAACTCAAAAGGAATCCACGCATGGTATTTAATAAAAGATCAAAACTCCACAAACTAATACTCGCAGCCGCGCTAATTACGGGCTTTGGCGCGTCAGTTCTCAGTGCGTCGCAGGAGCAGGTCGAAGTCACGGCGGATAATTTTTTCGCCGACGAGATTAAGCAGATCAGCGTCCTAACAGGCAACGTCCGCATCAAAAAGGGCGCTTACGATACGCTAAATTCCGACAAAGTGACGATCTATTTCGACGCCAAGCGCCAGCCTACCAAATACGTCGCGACGGGAAACGCAAATTTTAAAATTTTACTCAATCAAAAGCATTATGACGGCAGAGGCGGCGTACTGACCTATGATCCGACTATCGAGGCTTATACGCTTGAAAACAACGCCTATCTGCACGAGGCCGAGACCAAAAAGGAGGTTTACGGCGATAAGATCATAGTAAATCGCCAAAAGGGCACCTACGAAGTAAAAAGCGGCGGCGGCGAGAAAAAGCCCGTGCGGCTGATCTTTCAGGTCGAAGATCAAAACAAATGATCTATCCTAGCAGCGCGCAGTTTATCACCTCCGCCGCAAATATCGTGGGTGCGCCCGAGTTTGCGATGAGCGAAGTGGCGTTTTTGGGGCGTTCAAACGTCGGCAAAAGCAGTCTGATAAACGCGCTTACCGGGTGTAAAAACCTAGCCAAATCAAGCTCGACCCCCGGCAAAACGCAGCTGATAAATTTTTTTGAAGTTAAATTTAAACAGAAGCTTGCCGCAGATTCGGACGGCTCGCAAGCTGAAACGTTACCCGATCTAGCGAGCAAAGGGGCTTTAAGCTCGGATGCAAATTGCGCGCGGGATTTTGCAGACGCTGCGGCGTCTGAGCGAAATTTAAAGCAGGACTCTATTTTAAATTTAAAAAGCGTTTCGGCGGATTTTAAATCGGATCGTGAGACGGATCTTGCGGCAGGTCTCGCGTCAAATTCCGCGCAAAGCTCCGAATTAAATTTTACAGACAAATCCGCGCTAAATTTAGCGGGCAACCCTGCCTTTTCGGATCTTGCGAGCTTGGGGGAAAATATCTCTTTGATCTTCGTGGATCTGCCCGGGTTCGGATACGCTAAGGTTTCTAAAAAACTGCATTATATCTGGCAGAAAAATCTCGACGAATTTATCAAGGAGCGCCTAAATATCAAGCTTTTCGTCCATCTCATCGACGCGCGGCAGTTTGATCTTGAAATAGATAAAAATTTACAAAACTATCTCGCTAGTTTTCTGCGCGGCGATCAAAAGGCCGTGAGGCTCTATACCAAAGCCGACAAGCTCAATCAAAGCGAGCGCGCAAAGCTTTTGAGGCACGATCCGCAGGCGATTTTGGTCTCTACGCTAAAGGGTAGCGGGCTTGCGAAGGCTCGCGAAATAATCGTGCGCGGGGCGTTTGGATTATGAAATTTCTAAATTTAAATACGCAAAATTTTACGGCGCAGAATTTCAAAATAATTAAATTTAGCGGATATAAAATGCACCGCGAAAATTGCGCGAAGATTAGGGAAAATTTTAGATGATACGGCTAAAAAAAG
>CAUONQ010000215.1:0-3154 GCA_963456995.1 uncultured Campylobacter sp.
CCTACAATCGCTACTTTAAAGCCCTCGATCAACCCCTTTCGGCTGCGGCTGATGCGAGTAATTTTTTCTAGCGAAGCGATATTTTGGCTAAGCATTTCTTGCGAGTTTTGCAGTACATCTTCGGGCAGATCATCCTCCGCGTAGTCGATGCAAACCTCGACAAAAGCTAGCGTCTTAACCAGAGCCGCGCGCAGATTTGTGACAAAGTCTGCTAGCTCGCCTCGCAGGCTGCGCGATAAAATTTTAGCCGCACTTTGTGAGCGAGAATTAATCAGATCACTTATGGCTTCGGCTTTACTAAGATCCATTTTGCCGTTTAAAAACGCTCGCTTACTAAACTCGCCCGGATTTGCTATGCGCGCACCCAGAGCCAGCACGGCATCTAACGCCAAGGATGAAGCCGTAAAGCCGCCGTGGGTCTGCACTTCTACGACATCCTCACCGGTAAAGCTATGCGGAGCTTTAAAATATATCAAAATCGCCTCGCCGAACGCTTCGCCGCTCGCGTCAAAAAGATTCGCAAGCGTAGCATAGCGAGGTCGCAAACAGCTGCGATGTGAAAGGCTTAGAGCGATAGATAGCGCTTCCTCGCCTGAAATTCTAACTATACAAATTCCGCCGATGCCGTGAGCCGTAGCGATAGCGGCGATAGTCTCGCTCACGATTAGCTTTTTTCGTCTACGATGACGATTTTGCCGCTACGCGTGGATTTTATGCCCACGAAACGATCTGGATATGCTTGTTTTAGCTTATCGGCTACAATTTTGATAAATGCGCCATCAAAAGCCTTCGTGACGATACGCTCATTTCCGGAGCGTTCCACGAGCGCATTTATATAAGAATCGATAAATCGTTCTTGATTTTGTAAAAATTCCGCGATTTCAAAAACCACAGCAAGATCATATCTGATGCTGATCCAGTTGTAAATCATATACGAAAGTGCCTTGTAGCGATGTCCTTCTTTACCGATAAGAAGAGCGCTATCCTCACCTTGTAGCTTGATATAGACGGTATTTTCGTCGATTTTGCTAACATCGCTAACTTCAATATTAAACTCACTTGATCTGAAAAGTGCAGATAGCTTCTCTTTGATATCGGATAAAATTTCATCCGTCACAACGCCCTTTTGCTTTTCTTTGCGATGTTTAGAATGCGCGGCGCGCGGACTTTGAGACTCTGATTTGTCGCCCTGCTTTTTCTCTGCTTTGCCGACTTTATTTTGTGAGGCGTTAAATTCCGGATTTTCGCTAAATTTCTCCCCTTCCAAAACCGCTTCTATAATGGCATTTTTTTTAAAAAAGCCCAAAAATCCGCCACTTGGATGCTGCAGCACGCGCACATTAAGTTGCGTTACCGAGCATCCAAGCTCAGCTGCTGCTTTATTATATGCGTATTTTAAATTTTCTGCTTCAATTATCATGATTTTTTCTCCGCTATTTGAGCTTGTTTATGCCTTGCAAAGGCTTTATTAATGATATATTGCTGGATAATAGAGCAGAAGTTATTGACCGTCCAGTATAGTGTAAGACCAGCAGGGAACATTACGAAAAATACCGTAAAAATAAGCGGCAAGAATTTCATCATCTTCTCTTGCATCGGATCGGTAAATGTAGTCGGCGTAATCTTTTGCTGTAAAAACATCAAAATTCCCATCGTAATTGGCAGGATATAGTATGGATCTTTAAGCGACAGATCGTGAATCCATAGCGCCCACTCCGCGCCCTTTAGCTCGATCGCATTAAGCAGCACGCGGTAAATCGCGAAAAATACCGGTATCTGAAGCAAAATCGGCAAGCAGCCGCCCATCGGATTGGCGCCATTTTTCTTATACAGATCCATCATATGCATCTGCAGCTTTTGCTTATCGTCTTTGTATTTTTCTTGAAGTTCCTTCATCTTAGGCGCCAGATCTTTTAGCTTATTCATAGATAGCATTCCCTTGTAACTTAGCGGGAATAAGATTAGGCGGATGATGAGCGTAAGCACTACGATCGACCAACCCCAGTTACCGATATAGCCGTGCAGCCAGTTTAGAAATTTAAACATCGGGCGGGCGATGAAGGTAAACCAGCCATATTCGATAATGTGCGTAAGAGCAGGATTTATCGAGCTTAGCGTCGCGTGATCTTTCGCGCCGATATAGCCCGTAAGACTAAGATCGCCGTCCGAGCCTATGAAAACCTGCGAAATTTTATCTGCGTCAGTCACGGTCGCATTCAAGCTCTCTCCGTAAAATAGCGTCGTATAATAGCGATCGGAGCTTGCAGCGATATTTACGCCACTTATTCGCTCGTTTTTATCCACGTCGCCATCTTTAAAAATTTCTACGCTTTCGCTTATAGCTTGTGAGCCCGTAAAAAATGAAGCGATTTTATCTGAAATTCCAGCTTCGCCCGGTTTTCCAACGATGACGCCGTGAACCGTATAGCTATCTACTTCTACGTTCGGGCGCGAGCCAGGGCTGATAAAATAACGCGCATTGCTGCTTAACTTCAGATCCAATTTATAACTACCATTTGGATAAAAGGTAAGAATTTTATTTATACTAACGGCGCCTAAACTTTGACTTAACGTAACGCTAGTCTCTCCGTTTCGTACGTCCAGCTCGCTAGATGAAGCGCTATAAGGAGTATCGAAAGCCATCGCATTCAACGTCGCGTCCTCAAAGCGCATCTCAAGCGGTTTGGAATGCGATTTAGGATCGATTAAATTTATCGCATCGCCGTTTTCATCACGGAATTTAGCATCGTTTAGCACATACGAGCTTATGCGACCGAGTCCGTCGATCGTAAAATTTGCTTCTTTGCCGACTACGCGTACTAACGGTGCAGAGATGGAATTTACGGTATTTAAATTTGCTCCCTGCGCGCTCACCCCAGCGGCGGAAGTTTGCGGAGCGGACTTGGCGGCATTTTTTTGCGCGATTTGCGCCGCGGTTGCGTTTGCCTCCATTGCGGCGCGAATTTTTGATAAATAAAAATGATCGTAAGCTACAAAAAATATGAGCGCAGTTGCTATTGCAATAGCAAGGCGCTTTGATTGAGGAAGTTTATCTAGCACTATTTTCTCCTAGTCGTATGACGTAATATCTATTTTTTTTATATGGTATAAACCAAAGCTTAAATTTATCCGCAGAGGCATTGCTGCTGCGGAT
>CAUONQ010000216.1:0-3144 GCA_963456995.1 uncultured Campylobacter sp.
ATCCGCTCCGAGCTCGGAGACGATTTTACCAAGGAGGTAAAGACGCAGCTTCAAAACTGGGGCATCGAGCCCGTCAAAAACATCGAACTGATGGATATCCGCGATAGCAGCGGCAGCAAGGTTATCTTAAACATCATGGAGAAGAAAAAATCCCAGATCGAAAAGGAAAGCCGCGTCGAGGTCGCAAACAACACCAAGCTCGCCCAGATCGCCGAGATCGAAGCCGCGCAGGCGACCGAAGTGCGCCAGCAGGAAGCAAATAAGATGGTGGGCCTTAAAACCGTCGAAAACGAGCGGGAGGTCGCGATCTCAAAGGAGCAGGCCGAGCAGCTCATCAAGGATCAGCAAAAGATCACGCAGGAAAAGGCGATGGAAGTCGTGCGGGTAAACGACGTCAAGCAGGCCGAGATCAAAAAGCAAGTGGAGATCGTAAAGGCCGAGCAGGAGCAGCGCAAGATCGAGATCGACGCCGAAGCGCGCAAAAACGCCAAAATCCGCGACGCCGAAGCGATCAAGGAAAATCAAATTTTAGTAGCGCAGGGCGATAAAGAGAAGCAGTTTCTCGCCGCCGCGGCGCTTTTGGAGATGAAGGACAAAGAAGCGCAGGGTACGCTAAAGATAGGCTCTGCAGAGGCCGAGGCGCTTAGGCTAAAAGAGCTCGCGCCGGTAAATGCACAGATTGAGCTGGCGCGCGAGATTGGCGAAAATCAGGGCTATCAGACCTATCTCATTTCGATCAAACAGATCGAAGCGAACCGCGACATCGGCCTAGAACAGGCCAAGGCGCTAAGCGCGGCGGATCTTAAGATCATCGCAAACGAAGGCAGCGTGGGCGAGGGGATGAGTAAATTCGGCGAAATTTTAAGCGCCAAGGGCGGCACGCAGCTAGCCGCGATGCTTGAAGCGCTAAATCAAAGCGAGGTCGGCAAAAGGGTGCTGGATAAAATTTCAGGCGCCAAGAGTGAGGACAAATCCGAGTAATATTCGCAGTCTGGGGCGAGTAAAATTTTAAATTTACACACTAGCGGCGCTGTGGACGAGAGTAAATTTGAGTAATAGCTAGTGGCGAGATTATCGCACTCTTGATAGGAGCAAAATTCTGGGGAGTAAATTTTGAATGATAGCCAGCGGCACAGCGCGGGCGAGCAAATTTGAGCGGTCTGCTCGTCCGGGCGGTTTGGCTGCCTGCGCTTGGATAAAATTTAAGGCGCTAGTGGAATTTTAAAGGTTGCGAAATTTCAAATACTTGCGAAATTTCAGATCTCCGTGGAATTTTAAAACACCGCGGAATTTTAAATATCGTGAAATTTAAACGCCGCGAAATTTCAAACGCTCATAAAATTTCAGACTCTTGCGAGCAAGTGTTTAAAGACGGCGCTGTATCGCAAGTGTTTGCAGAGCGCCGAAACTGCGAGTAAATTTTAAAAAATTGACAAAGCGAGATTTAAAATTTAGGCGGGGGTGCGTAGCGCTCACGGATTGCACTTAATAGTTGTAGGTTGCCGCCAATACTTGAGCTCTGCCGCCTAGCGGTCAAATTTTGCCGACTAGCGAGGCTAAATTTATTCGGTTCGCATGAAATTCAAGAAGCGAGAGACGTTTGAGGCAGCGCAAAATTTAACCCGCTTACATAAAATTTTAAGGAGCGCACGATGGCAAACGCCGTAAATTCCGCACAGTACCAAGCGCACATTAAGCAGGCGGAAGCTCTTTTTGAGGGGCAAAATTTTACCCGGCGCCAAACGATAAATTTAGGTAGCGGATATGAGATCGTAAAGGACGCATATGGGCCCAGCACGGCAAGCTTTGGCGGCGGCGAATACACGCTGTTTGATACTCACAAAATACAGATAAAAAGCTGGCGCTGCATAGACGATAGGGCAGAATTTTTTAGCCTGATCCGCCACGCAGACGGCAAATTTTACCTCGTTTTTCGCCAGGATCTATACGGCTACAGCGTGCTTGATCTAGCCTCAGCGCAGATCATGCGCTTCGTGCCGGACGCCTGGCTAGACGGCAAGGAGAGCTTCATTTGGGACGGCGTGCACTATCTGCGGGGTTGGGACGCGCTGGCGGTGGACGGCTGCTACTGGGGCGCTCCAAACGGCGTGCATTTGGTGAGCTTTGCCGAGCCGATGAGTGAAGAGCAGAGATATGTAGACGTTTTAGACTGCATACGGGGCGGCTACGACATCTACGAGCAGGCTGATTTTGCGGGCTTTGAGGGTAATGAATTGAGCCTAAAATGCTTTCGTGCGGACACTTTGCGATATGAAAAAGTAAAAATTTCGCGCGAGCAATACCGCGAATGGATGCGCGAAGCAAAACGGCTATAAGCTTTAAATTTGCTAAATTTCGAGCTTAAATTTCAAGGCTTGCAAAACGGTAAAATTTAAAACAAGCCGCAAAAAGCGGAATTCATAGAGATCAAAGGGGCTGAAATAAGGAATATGGATGTTTTTTGAATACATTTTAATCGGCGTTGCGGTAGGCTTTATCAGCGGATTTTTCGGTATCGGCGGCGGCACGGTCGTGGTGCCCGTGATGATGCTATTTGGCTACGATGTCAAGTACGCCATCGGCATCAGCATCATGCAGATGATCTTTAGCTCGATATTCGGCTCGTTCGTAAATTTTAAAAGCAAAATGCTCGATGTCGCGTCGGCGCTGGTGCTAGGGCTCGGAGGCTTTTGCGGCGCGCTTAGCAGCGGCTTTATCGTAAGCTATTTCTCCTCAAAATTCCTTCTGGGCACGCTTATTTTGGTGCAGATCATAAATTTAATCAAACTCTTCAAAACCCCGACCGAGCCCACTGGCGAGGCTAACGAATCTAAAATTTTGCTCTTTATCGTGGGGCTGTTCGTCGGCGCCGTGGCGATCAGCGTGGGTATCGGCGGCGCGGTATTCGTGATGCCTATTTTGATCAGCTTTTTAAACTACGACATCAAAAAGGCCGTCAGTACGGGGCTATTTTTCGTGATATTTTCCTCAAGCGCGGGCTTTCTGAGCCTTTCCGCGCACGGGCTCGTGTACTACAAGATCGGCGCGTTGCTCGGTATCGGCTCGCTAGCAGGCGTTTACGCGGGCGTCAAAACCTCGCACAAGATCGGCAAAAAGGCTCAAAAGCGCTGGATGATCGCACTT
>CAUONQ010000217.1:0-3142 GCA_963456995.1 uncultured Campylobacter sp.
GCTTTGATATATTCGCAAACCCGCGCGTAGTCGATAAATTCCTCCGCCCCGAACTTCGCCCACACCCACACGCGCTGCTCACGCTTGCGCTCAAAATCCAGCGTACCGATTATCGCGCCAAATTCAAGCTTTTCGATTAAAATTTTAATCATACTACGCGCTTTTCCTCGCCCTTAAGCAGCCTGGCGATATTCGGCGCGTGCTTGTAAAATACGATGAAAACTATCAGAAAGATCGGCGCATGAGTGTTGATCGCTGGCATCTGCGGATGGATCACGTAGCTAGCGATAACTAGCGCAAGCGCTGCTGCAAGCGAGGCTACGGATGAAATTTTGACCGTCTTGCCGACTACAAACCAAACGGCAAGCGCGATTATGATCTCGATAGGGATAAAACAAGCAAGCACGCCGGCTCCCGTCGCAATGCCCTTGCCGCCGTTAAATTTCAGATATGGGCTAAAGCAATGCCCAAGCACCGCAAAGACCGCCATGCTCCATAACACGTTTTCGTCAAAGCCCAAAGCCCGCGCGATCAGTATCGGCAGGACGCCCTTTAGCGCGTCGCAGGCGACGGTGAGGATCGCGAGCTTTTTTGCTTTTTGCGGATCGTGAGTTTTTAAGACGCGAAGGACGTTGGTGGCGCCTATGGAGCCGCTGCCCTCGCTTTTGATATCCACGCCGCCTAGGTATCTGCCGATCAAAAGCCCAAAGGGGATCGCAGCTATCAGATACGCCACGAAGTAGCACCAAAAATTCGGCGCCGTAACGATACTAAGTAAAAATTCTAAAATTCCCGATTTTTTCATAAAATCCCTTTAGCTCTTCCAAAGTAGCGAAATTTTCTCGTCGTAGATGTCGGTTTTCTTCGGCGAAATTTCTTTCGTTTCGAGTTTAATATTTTTTAGATCCAGGCTCTGTTTTAGCGCGTCCACTTCAGCCTCAAATTTTTGCGTAAGCACCTCCAGCTCCTCTTGTAGCGCGCTTAGGCTATTTTCGGCATTTTTAGCTTCGCTTCGTTCGTTTAAAATTTTATGCGCGCTCTTTGCGCCGCTGATCGCTTTAGAGATATTGCTAGCGCTGCGCGAGCGGCCTAAAAACGCTCCTAAGATCGCTCCGCCTATATTTAGCGCCGCATCCACGCCGCGGCTTAACACGTCGCCCTTTTCCTTTTCATACTTTTCGCTAGCGCGCGAAATTTTATCCTCAAGGCGCGCCTTTTCCTTTTCAAATTTAGCCGTGATCTCATCGGTTTTGGTCTCTAGAGCTTCATTTGCCTTATCACCTAGGCGCACGAAAAATTCCTCCCTGCTCTCACCCGGTTTTGAGAGCAGATCAAGCGCGCTAAAAAGTTCTAACTTTTCGTTGCGGTAGATCCACTCCTTAAAGCTTTTAAGCTGAGCGTTTAAATTTTTTGCTCCCGCGATGAAGCTAGGAAGCGCGCCGTAGAGCGAACCCGCCTGCTCCTGACCGCTTAAGCTCCCGATCTCTCGCGTGCTCGCCTCGCCCCAATCTATTTCGCTTGCGTCTGAAAGCGCGAGCAGATAGGTGCGCTGCTGCGTAAAATCGACTCCCTTGTCGCAAAATCGCATCTTAGCGCTTGCATACAGATACGGGCTTAGCTCAAGGCTCGCGCCGTAGCTGTAAAGCTGCGAAATCTCACCGGAAACTACGGGCTTGGCGGCGCCGGCGGATTTGACGCCTTGAGCGGCGCCAGATGAAATTTCAGCCTTTTTGTCTTTCGTTAAATTTGAAATTTGCTCGTTGCTTAGGGGGCCTTTTAAATAGCTTAGCGCAAAGCGCGTTTCGATCACTCGTAGCACGTCCTCGTTGATGTTTTTTACCAAAAAATTTCGCTTTTTGAGATTTGAAATTTTCTCCATAAGCACGCTTTTGTCGATCGGATTTGAGCCGATACCGCTTAGGCCGCTGATGACGCGCTCCTTATCCTGCGCGGTCTGCAAGCGCCCGATAAACCACGTACCGATGTTGCTAAGCCCCTTATAATCGAGATCGACCGGGTTTTGCGTCGATAATACGCAGCCAAGACCGAAAGCGCGAGCCTGCTTTAGCAGCGTAAGCATCGGGGTTTTGCTCGGCGGATTACCGTTTGGCGGGAAGAAGCCGTAAATTTCATCCATATAAAGTATCGCGCGCAGCGAGCTAGTGCCGCTGGTAGTACGCATCCATTTGATCATCTCGCCCAAAAGCAGCGTGACGAAAAACATCCTCTCATCGTCGTTTAGATGCGCGATGGAAAATATATTCGCCCTCGCCCTGCCGTTTTCATCAAAGAGCATCTTGGCGATATTTAGCCGCTCGCCCTCGCACCAAAGCTTAAAACTCGGGCTTGCAATGAGTGCATTAATCTTCATCGCAAGCGCCATTCGCTTATCGCTCGGGAAAAAAGTATTAACGTCGAAAACGCCGATTTTATCGAAAGGCGGGTTGCTGATCTGCGCGATGAGATCCACCACGCTCACCCCCTCGCCTTTGTTAAAATGATGGGTCAAAATTTGGCTGATCAGCAAAAATTCCGGCGAGCTGAGATTATCGCTAGAAATCCCTGCAAGGCTTAGCACGCTAGTGGCGATACCGCCGACGTAGTTATTCAGATCCTCTTCGTTTAAGCCCTGCGGCGCTTCAAAGTCGCTTAGCAGGCTAATTCCAAGACCTGCGCTTGATTTGGGCGTATAAATTCTAAAATCGGCGCTATTTTTCAGAAGCTGTACTCGCGCCAGATCTTGATATGAGCCCTCGATACCTTCGCGCCAAGTATTTGCGGTCTGCTCGGCATACTCGCGCACGCTAAGACCTTTATTTTGCGCCTCAGCCTCATCGATATAAGACTCAAAATCCTCAGCCCTCATCTGCGGAAAGGTAAGAGCTAAATTTGTCAGATCGCCCTTCGGATCGATGATGATGGATGGGATATTATCGATCGCGGCTTCCTCTAGCAGCGTGATGCCAAGTCCCGTTTTACCGCTGCCGGTCATTCCGATGATAAGCGCGTGGGTCGTCAGATCCTTGTTTTTATACAAAAACGGCTCGCTATTTTCAAGCCCCAGATAAAAAAGCTTTAAATTTTCTTGAAGCGTTTTCATTGCGTTCCTTAAATTTGCGCTTTGCTCGACATTATATCATTT
>CAUONQ010000218.1:0-3139 GCA_963456995.1 uncultured Campylobacter sp.
CCATATAACATCCGCCGTCGCAAGCTTTTTCAAAATAAATTTTTGCTTTTTCTATATCTTTATCTTTTTCTAAAAATCCTTTTCCTATATATTGGCTTCCCAAAAACCAGCAACTATACATATCTCCTTTATCGCAAGTTTCTTTAAGCATTTTAACTCCTTTGTCGGGATTGTCGTTCTTAATAATATGTAATGCTCCCGCTTGAGTGCAAGATTTCATATTGCCGTCATTACACTCTTTTTCTAATGTCTCAAGCTCGGACGCTCCGAACGCGAAGCAAGCGGCGAGCGCCAACGCAAATAGCGATTTTTTCATTTAGTATCCTTTCCAGGTAAAATTTGGCTAATTCTACCCTCCCCCCCCCTAAGAAATTGATTAAATTTGCCGCTAATTTTAAAAAGGCGGCGAGAATTTAACGGCCACGGATCCACCAAGCCCGCTCAAAATTTAAATTTTACCTGGATTGAGCTATAATCTCCTTTTTGAAATTTAACCTTGGATAAAGATTTGAAAATAGCATTTTTTGACTCGGGTATCGGCGGGCTGAGCGTGCTCGCCGAGGCTTTGCGGCGGTTTAGAGGGGCGGATTTTTTGTATTTTGCCGACGAGGATCACGTCCCCTACGGCACGAAAAGTAGGGCCCAGATCGTGCGGCTAAGCCTCAATGCGGTCGGGTTTTTGGTCTCGCGTGGCGCGGACGGGGTCGTCGTTGCTTGCAACACCGCCACGAGCGCGGCTATCTCGGAGCTTCGCGGCGCATTTAGCGTGCCGGTTATCGGCATGGAGCCCGCCGTCAAGCTCGCTGCGGACAGCTTCGGAGCGCGCCCGACGCTGCTCATCGCCACGCCGCTAACGATCGCAGGCGAGAAGCTCGCGCGCCTCGTAGGGCGACTGGAGTGCGAGACGTGGAGCCTGCCGCTGCCCAGGCTCGTGGAGTTTGCGCAGGATTTGGAGTTTGACTCGCCTGCGGTTCGGGCTTATCTGCAGGGAGAGCTAGCTAAATTTGAGCTTGAGCGCTTCGGTTCGCTTGTGCTTGGCTGCACGCATTTTAACTATTTTAAGGACGTTTTGCGCGAAATTTTGCCGTCTCACGTGCGCATCATCGACGGTATAGACGGCACGCTAAACCGCCTTGCAAGCGAGCTTGGCGGAGGGCTGAAGCTTGCGGGCGGCGAGGATTTGCCCTCGCGGTCGGATAAATTTAACGCGGGCGGCGAGAGCATAAAAGGCAAGAACAAGCGGGGCATAGAAGGTCGCGATAATAGCGGCGGCGGGCGCGACACAGAAAGTTGCGGCGAGAGCAAGCCCGATATGATAGAGCAAGGTATGAGCGGACTTCGTGCAGTGTCGTGCGGCGCCAGAAAAAACGGCGCAGTGTGGTATGATGAGTGCGATGAATTTTCTAACGCGGATGAGTGCGGCTTCGGCATGGATACTTCGCGCGACGTAAAATCGCAGGTTTGTGCGGATAAATTTGGCGCAGACGGCGATATAAAATTTAACACAAATTCGCAAACGGGCGAACTTGATGCCCGCGGCGTAGAGCAGTGTGACGAAGACAAATGCCGCATGTCGCCACGCGCCGTAGATGCGAATTCGCAGCTCAAGCTTTATTCTCGAGGCGGCGCGGATTTGTCCTTGGAATTTGAGCCGAGGGGCGAAGAGACGGGCATTTCGCGCGTGAATTATCCAAACGGCAACAGCGTGGAGTATTTTTACTCGGGCAGGGCACTAGATGCAATGCAGCTGCGTAAAATAGAAGTTTTTTTGAAACGGCTCGATGCGATGCGAGGGATCGGCTAGGCGGCGCGCCTGCGAGCCGTAGATCCGTAGCGCAGGTTAGAATTCCAGTGCGTCATAAATCACGTCAAATTAAAATTCCTGTTCATCGCGGATCGCACCACACGACTTAAAATTTAGATACGTAGTGGATCACTCTGCCCAAGTTAAAATTTCAATGCGCTATAAATCGCAGCGCAAACTCAGAATTTCGCCGTTTAGTAAATCGCGCCACATAGACTAAAATTTTGGCGCGCTAAAAAATTTAACTCGGCTCGGCGATTTAGAAGCGGCTTCGCGACGGCATACGAGTAATGGCGCTTCGCAGCCGCCCGGTAAGCGAAAGTTAAAATTTTACGGGGCAAATGCTGCCTTCCGCCGCCCAGCACGTAAATTTAAAATTTAACGCACAACGCCGCCGTACGACTTTAAGCAGCATAGCGCGAGAAAGACGCCGTCGCTTCTTTGAATTTAATAGCGTAAGTCAAGATTGCTGTATGCAAGGAATTTCTCGCGCCGCGCGAATTATCGCAGTAAATTTGAAATTTGAAATTTTAAATTTAGACTAGGGCTCGGATAAAGTGCGCGCGAGGTTAAATTTAATGCGCCGTGCAAACCGCCGCCGAGTGAAATTTAGACTAGCCGCGCGGTATAAATTTTAAAATGATTAAATTTCAAGGTGCTGCGAAGCCTGCAAATCTTTTTTTGTGCTAGCCAAAAGCTCGCAGGTTTTAAAATTTAAAATTCCAAAATCCGTAAAGCAAGATTTCGCGCCGTATCATTTTGCAGGCGAGATTTTTACCGCAAAATTCAGCGCCGCGCAGGGTAAATTTACTCTGCGCCGAAGGCGTAGAGTAAATTAAAATGTATTAATACCATAAGAGAGGAGCGGATTTGCTCTTAAGCCGATACCAAAATAATTTATCGTGCTTGATTTCCCAAAAAACCTCTTAACTTCATATTGCCAATAGCTTCTTTTGCATTCACCAGATTACTATACTCAACGCTATTTTTATCCGCCGGTTCTTTATCTTTATATTTTTCCGCGATAGCCTTGGCCTCGTCCAAGTGTTCCATATAATACTTGACCGAATACGCCATACTCTTTTCCTCTACGACCGTTTTGGCGTTCACGCAATTTTTATATGAGTTGCTTCCGTCTTTTAAAGTATTGAAATCACACTTCGCTAAAACCTCTTTGGCTTCGTCAAGATGAGCGTCGTAATACTCTTTGGTCTTTACCTCGGTATCGTCACCGCAGCCTACTAATAAAGCAGCTAACACCCCCCCTCAGAGGAACATTTTAGGATTTTTCATTTCATTCTCCTTGTTTGAAATTTATCGGTATTTTACTATCCG
>CAUONQ010000219.1:0-3121 GCA_963456995.1 uncultured Campylobacter sp.
CTATGCCGCTAGGCGCTTTTACGCGCGCGAGGCTTTCTTTTCGCAGGAATACTTTTTGCAGGAGCGCTTTTACCGTCCGATAAATTTTCCAAGGCTAAATTTGCTACGGATCTCTTTCTGCCCCTGCTCTTTGCTTTTCTATTTTGCAAAAACTCGCTGTACGGCGAGCCGTAAAGGCTAGCGTGCCAGATCGCGCTTGCCAGCATCACTGCGCCCGAAACTTTATGCAGCTGCGACATGCGCGAGTTCATATTCAGCGCGGTTAGAGCCGTGATGCCCATACTCACTCCCAGCACCGTTTTAGCTGCTTTGCGCTGAAAATTTAGATCCAAAATCTTATCTTCAATGCTCAAATTTTACCCCTTTGATAGAATTCAGTAGTAGTCCTATCGTCGTGCCGTTATGCAGCAGCGCCGTAGCTACGGGACTTAGCGCGCCAAAAGTCGCCAAAAATAAAATGATCGAATTTATCCCCACGGTGGCGTTGAAATTTCTATTTACGAGCCGCAGCGTGTCGTTAGCCAGCGCCTTTACCTGCGCGACGCCCTCGATATCGTTTTTCAAAAGCCCGATCTGCGCGGAAGCCTTGGCGATCTCGGCGCCATTTAGCATGCTGATGCCGATGTCCGCCTTCATCAGGCTCGGCGCATCGTTTATGCCGTCGCCCACGAAGACCACCTTTCGCCCCTCGGCTTTGAGTTGCTCTAAGATTTCGGTCTTTTGCGTCGGCAACAGCTCCCCGTAATAACGATCTACGCCGAGTTTTTTGGCTACGGCGCGGGCTTTTGAGCTCACGTCGCCGCTTAGCATGACGATCTGTTTAGCGCCCAGCTTACGGAGCCTAGCGATGACGGCGCGAGCGTTTGCGCGCACCTCGTCTCTAAGCCCGATTACGCCCAAAAGTCTGCCGTCAAATGCGATGTAAAGCAGCGCGAGCCCCTTTTGCATCGCAAGATCGATGGTCTGCTCATGCGCCGCAAACGAGATCATCTCGTCGTCTTCGAGAAAGTGGCGCGAGCCGATGATGAGCTTTTTGCCCTCGATACTGGTCTTTACTCCGTGAGCGACGACGAATTCCACCTCGTCGTGGTGTTTGTGGATAAAGCCGTGCTTTTTGGCAGCATCCACGATCGCCTCGGCTACGGGATGAAAGTAATGCTCCTCGGCGCTTGCGGTTAAATTTAAAATATCGTTTTTGCTGAAACGCTCGTCAAACGATATGATCTCGGCGACCTCCAGGTTGCCGTACGTAAGCGTGCCCGTCTTATCAAATACGAAAGTATCGGCGGCCGCAAGCGACTCTAAAGCCTTGGCGCCTTTGATCAAAATCCCGTTCTTGCCTGCCTTTGAAATGCTCGACTTAAAAGCAACCGGCGTAGGCAGCTTAAGCGCGCACGAGTAGTCCGCCTGCAGCACCGAAGCTACGCTCATAAAATTTCGATTTATCAGATAGGACACGCCCGCAAGCCCGAAAGTCACCGGCACGAGCTTGTCGGCTAAGTGAGTCGTATGCATGCCGATGCTGGAGCGCTCGTTAAGAGATGCCGTGATGTAGTGCTTTATGCGCTGCGTAGAGGTGTTTTCGCCGACGTTTTCCGCCCAGATACGGATCCTGCCCTCCTCCACTATCGTGCCGCTTAGCACGCTATCACCGCGAGATTTTTTCACCGCGACCGACTCGCCCGTCATGTTGGCTTGATTTATCATCGCTTCGCCGCTTACGACGTGCCCATCCACGGCTATAACGTCGCCTGCACCCACGACCACGATATCGCCTACCTTTAGCTTAGAAGTTGCGATTTTGACTTCGGTCTTTTTGCCGTTTTGATCTATCTCGACCCACGCCTCGGCGATGTCCGGGCGGGCGAGCTCGCGGATAAGATCATCGCTTTTATAAACGGTGCTTTCCTCCATGTATTCGCCAAGAGCAAGCATAGCGTTGGTGCTGTTTGCGGCAAAGATATCTCCGCGAGCGAGCGAAATCCCGACAGCAGCAGCCTCCAAGCCCTTTGAAGTAAGCCCGTGACGAAAGCTCTCTTTAATGCCCTCTTTTAAGATAGGCATGCACGCTACGATGCTAAATGCGCGCACTAAAGGCGAAGTGCGAAAGATTAAATTTCCCCCTAACGCGAGAAGCGCTAAAATAAATTCGTTTTTGCTCGGCAAATTTTTATGGTTAGCGGGGATAATTGATTTTAGCTCGCTTAAATTTAAAGCTTCAAGTTGCTTTAGAATTCCTGCCTTATTCGCACCCGCGTCAAGCCTAAGGATCAAAGAGCCGATTTTAGCGTTAAATCTAGCTTCCGTTACGCCTTCAAGCCTCGCAGCTGCTTTTTGTAGTGCGCTCGCATCGAGCCCTTTAAAGCCCGCGACCTTTATGCGCAGCCTAGATTTAGTCTCATGTAAAATTTTAAAATTTTGCATCGACTACTCTTGCATCTCTGCCTTGGCGTCTTCGAATCGCTCCTTCATCTCTTCAACGCCCATCTGAAACATCTCGGTACCCTTTGCAATGAGCTTAAAAAGCTTTTTTTGCGCGTTTTCGTCGGTTAGAAAATAGGTCGCCGCAGCACCCAGAGCGATGCCTGTGATAAATGAGTTGCTACCGAATAAGCCGCTCGCGTTTTGCCTGCCACCCAAGGAATTAAAAATTCCACCGAAAGTGGAATTCTGCGAGCCTTGGGTAGAATTTACGTCGCTTGAGCTTTGGCCGGCGGAATCTTTATTATCCGAGTTATTGCTCAAAGCAGAGCTGTTAAAAGGCGTAGAATTTACCCGCTCGTTTATCCATTTTGCCCAGCCGCCGAGCTTTTCGTCGCCGGCAAAGCCCTCAGCCGAGCCTCCATCGTATCTCTTGCCGCCGAAATCGTAATCGTCAAGAATTTCTTTCAAATCTTTTTTTGTGATATATGGATTACTCATCTTTTGCCTTAAGGATCAAATTTCTACCCGCGACAAGCGCGCCTACGCATACTGCGACGCCTGCCGCCGCGCGCAGATACTCGCCTGCACGAGTTTATTTGCGCTGTAAATCGCGCCGCCACCGATGATACCGCCGCTTAGCGCGATATCCAGCGCGTCGCGAATCGCCTTTGATCTATCCTTGCCCTCTTTGATTTTG